>JANQPS010000168.1 GCA_028285365.1 Thermoanaerobaculia bacterium
TCACCGAAGCCGCCTTGCTGGTTCTCCTGATCGTCGCGTTGTGGCGGTTGCCGCATCGTCGCGTGAGGTGGCCGTTGATCGTCGCAGCAGTTTTCGCGATTCAGTGGCTGCTCGTCATGCCGCCGCTCGACGAGCGTACTCGTCTCGCAATTGCCGGTGAGGTCCTGCCTTCCAGCCCACTCCATGTCATCTACATTGTGCTCGAGGTGGTCAAGTTCGGAATGCTGGCTGCGCTGGCTACGGGCCTTCTCGGGATTGCCGGCCGCAGAGGTGCGGGCGATCCGAGTGAAATTCAGTGACTCGCGTCCACCGACTCTCGATTTCCGGGCGACTCGACGAGCCCGAGACCGCGACGAGACGCACAGGGGATGTCTCTTCTGTACGGAGGAGGATGGTGATGCAGGAAGGTGTGGAGCTCAGTGTGAGACCTCTTCAGTTCGTTCAAGGCGTCTTGTTGGTGGCGCTGCTGACTGCGGGCACTGTGCTGGGCCAGGACCACTCCTCGGTCGCGGCGACGGAGCTCGATGCCTTTCTAGAGAGCCAGAGGCTGGAGATGGACGCCCCCGGCATGTCCGCGGCGATAGCTCACCGGGGACGAGTGATCTATGCGGGAGCCGCGGGTCTTGCCGAGGTGGCCAATGGCGTCGCGGCGTCTGCGCGCACCGTGTACAACATCGGTTCGGTCTCCAAGGTCAATGCAGTCATCGCAATCATGAAGCTGGTCGAGCAGGGCCGGGTCGATGTGGACGATCCGATTCAGACCTGGGTTCCAGACTTCCCGGAAAAGTCTCCGACGATCACGCTGAGGCACGTGCTGACTCACACGTCGGGTATCCGGCACTATCTTCCGACCGATTTTGGCCGCCGGGAGAACAAGGAACGGTACGACTCCATCCAGGACGCGATCGAGATCTTTCGTGAGGACGAGCTGCTGTTCCCGCCGGGCGCGCTCTGGTCCTACTCGTCTTATGCGACGAACATGCTCCAGGCAGTGGTCGAGGAGACGACGGGGGTGGGCTTCGAGGAGTTCCTGCACGATGCCGTCTGGTCACCGGCGGGCATGCTCACCACCGGCTTCGACGTGCCCGAACGCATCATCAGCTACCGAGCTCGTGGCTATCGACGCGAGCCTCCGTCCGGCCGTCTGATGCACGAGCCTTACGGCGACCTTTCGTACAAGTTTGCCGGTGGAGGCATGATCTCGACGGTGCTGGATCAGGTTCGCTTGGGCGCTGCCCTCAACTCCGGGAGGCTTCTCACTCCGGAGGTTGTCGAGATGATGTACACGCCGCTCGAGCCGCCGCCGAAGCGCTTTGACCCGGTCCGTGACCCGCAGTCGATCGACTTCGGCCAGGGGCTGATCTGGCGCGTCGAGACAGATGCGCAGGGGAGGCGTGTCGTCTCGCACACAGGCTCGGTAGTGGGCTTTCGAACCGCGTTGCTCAACTATCCCGAAGACGATCTGGTCGTTGCCGTGATGGTCAACATCGCCTCGCGTCCAAGAGACACCGCGTTCGATCTCGCGAATTTCGCCTTTGCACACCTCGTGGCCGACGAGGGTAGGGCGCAGTGACCCCGACGAGGTGGGGCAGCGCCGGCTAGGTCAGGGCGCCGCTACGGTTCTGAGATAGGCGACGCGAAAGAGAGAGGCCACGCTGATGGCGTCGGTGATCTCGCCGGCGATTGCCATGGCGACGGCGTCTTCGAACGGCACGCGTCGAATCGCGAGGTCTTCGGTCTCCTCGAACTCCGTTTCGCCCTCCGTGAGCTCTTGCGCCAGGAAGAGCAGGCCCTCTTCGTCTGTGACCGAGTTGCTGGTATGAAGCTTCATGACCTGCGTCCAGCGCTCGGCGCGAAGTCCGGTTTCCTCCCTGAGCTCCCGTCGGGCCGCGACGAGAGGATCTTCATCAAGAGGGCCACCGCCCATGGGGAGCTCCCACGAGTACGTTCCCAAGGTATAGCGGTCCTGGCCTACCAGCCAGGTGTGGTCCTCTTCGTCGATCGGCAGAATCGCGATCGCGCGATTCTTGAAATGGACGCGGCCATAGAGGCTCTCGCCGCCTCGTGGATTGGTCACGGTCTCTTCGAAGACGCGAATCCAGCGGTTGTCGTAGATCAGCAGCGAGGAGCGCCTCTTCCAGCCCATGTGGAATCCCTGACCCGGTCTGAGTGAGCTTCGTTCTACCGGCGGCCAAACACGTCGAACAGGTAGCTGTATTTGACGACGAGTGTTCGATCGTCGTCATCGCGAGCGAAACGGCCGAACTCGTTGATCTCGTTGTAGACGACATAGAGACCGGTGTTGGCCGTGCGCAGCCAACTGAAGCGCAGGTTCGTGGAGACGTCGTCGTTGACGTCGTTGTACTGAATGAGGGCCTGCAGGAGGAGCTTGGGCGTGAACGAGTAGGACACGCGCAGTCGACCGAGTGTCGTCTCGAAATCACCTCCAGGGAGGTCGATGTCGTTGTAGGTGATTCCGAGTTCGGAGGTCAGCTTCTCGCCGGCGCGCATGCGAAGCGTCGGTGACAGTCGGACACGGTCTCCGCCGAAGAATCCCCCAATGAACGAGCGGAGACTGAAACTGACGTCGGCACCCTGATTCGTGATGAACACCAGCTGGGTTTCGACATCGTTGTAGGTGCCGGCCGGAATGACGACACCGTCGAAGATCTCGAAAGGCTGCTTGAGACCTTCTTTGAGGAAGTTGATCCCGGTATGGACTTCGTAGCCGTTCTTCCACTCGAAGTGGTTGTCGACATGGAGGAAGCCGGTGACGTGAAAGTCATCCAGGTCCCAGTAGCCGGAGTACGAGATGTGTGGTCGATACTCGTGCATGCGCTTGGCGTTCGGCGGCCTGATCGTTCGCCACAAGAGGCCTGAGGCCTTGCGAAACGCCTCGCGGGAGAGAAAGCCGACTTCGGGGTTGAAGTTCTCGCCGACTTCCATGAACTCGGCGAAGATCCGCCATTCGGGTGAGCTGTAGTCACCGCGAAACCGGTACGCGTGGTCTCCGCCATCGAGAAGCGGGGAATCGGTCTGGGCGACGAATGCGGAGAAGTCGAAGTGCTCACCGATGCCCCAGCGACCGTCGAGCGCAAACGTCTCGTTGCGGTCACTGAACCCAGGGCTGTCTGCCTCGCCGTCGCGCCTGACATAGAGCGCTCCGATGCTCGAGCGGTTGGGAAGGTCGCGGCTCAGTCGCGCGACGCCGAAGTTGTTGGAGGCGACTCCGCCCACCTCGTCGGTCTCCATGTCGAGCACGCCGACGTTGTAGTTGCCGACCTTGCCAGTGAGCCTCAGCCCCCAGTCGATCGGAATCTGCACTCCGCCCGGTCCGATTCCGATCCTGCGCGAGAAGAAGAGCTCGACTTCGCCCGGTGAGCCAACAGAGAACAAACCAGCGTTCTCGAGGAAGAACGGCCGCTTCTCGGGAAAGAAGAGATTGAAGCGATCGAGATTGATCTGCTGCTCGTCGACCTCGACCTGAGCGAAGTCCGTATTCAGGGTTGCGTCCAGCGTGAGGCTGGGAGTGATTCCCCACTTGACGTCTAGGCCCACTTCGGAGTCGGTCTCGGTGTCGTCGAAGGCGGGTGCGTCACGGCCTTGCCCGAGGGCGTAGGGGATGAGCTGGAGGTTGCGCTGCGGTGGAGCCTGGACATCTTCGAGAGTGCCAGCTGCTGAGAGGCGGTAGAGACTGTGGTTGCGGTCGAGAGGTGCCCAGAAGGCTCTTTCGTTGTGCCGACGAATGTTGCGTTGGACGTTCAGGCCCCAGACCTGGTTCTCGCTGCTCGGATAGCGAAGCGTAGTGAAGGGGATGGCGAACTCTGCTGACCAGCCGTGCTCAGCGGTGCGAGTCGCGACTCGCCACGAGGCATCCCAGTTGAGGTTGAAACCGCCTCCCGAACCACCGCGGAACCGGCCACCACCAAATCCTCCTTGACCCTCGGCGCGCACTTGGCCGTCGTACTCGATTCCTGCCGGATTGGTGCCGAAGACGAAGCCGTTCTGCTGATCACCGTAGGTGTCGATCACGAGCTGCACGGAGTCGGTTTCGGTGAGCGAAGCGTCTCGCCGCGAGTCGGACACGATGATGCGATCGGGCTCCCGGTCGTAGCAGATCACTGCGATGAACAGAGTGTCTTCCGTGTAGCCGACACGGACCTCGGTCCGTTCGCTCGAGTCGGTGCCTTCGTTGGGCGTGGTCTGCACGAAGCTCTCCGATCCGGCGACGTCGGCCCACGCTGCATCGTCGAGGACGTTGCCGTCGAGTTCCGGCTCTGTGGCCAGGGATACCGCGCTGAGAGTTGGCCGCTGGCTGGACGATCCACGCGACTGGGCAAGGAGTGGAGTGCAGGCGACGAGGAACAAGGCTGCGAGCACGAGCTCGACTGGTGCAAGGGAGCGCCGATGTCGCCGCTGGGCTGTTCCTGAGGATTTCCCTCGGACCTCGGGCCAGGAGACGTGGGCAGGACGCTGGAACATGATCTCTCCCATTGTGGGCGAAGGACGCGAAAGTCTGCACCGATCATCCAGGATCGACCTCGGTTTGGACTGTGGAGAGGACTGTGGAGAGGACTGTGGAGAGATTCCACGGATTCACTCCAGAGATCGATTCGGCGATCGGGCGTGTCTCTCGACGGCGCGAAGGTGACTCGAGAGTCCTGTTCGGAAGACAGAGACGACTGACCGGCCGGTTGGTAGAGGGTATCTCTTCCGTGTACCCGAAGAAAAGTGGCGGATGTTGCCTAGCTCGCTATATAATCCTTTTATCCGGATGGATGGATAGTACGTGCGGCCGTGCTCATCCTCGGAATCACAGGACAAGCCAGATCCAAACCGCCCAGATCCAAACCGCCCAGATCCGATCCACCCAAGTCCATTCCATCCAAATCCAATCCACACGGATCCTCACCGCCCAGATCCAACTGTAGACGCTCACCATGACCCGCCCCCCCATTCTCGACCAGGTCGCCGTCCTGTGCGACCCGACGCGCGCGCGCATCCTGCTCGTGCTCGAACGCCACGAACTGACTGTGGGCGAGATCTGCGAGGTCCTCGTCCTCCCGCAGTCGACGGTGAGCCGACATCTCAAGCACCTTCTCGACCAGGGGTGGCTGGGGGTCCGGCACGAGGGAACCCGCCGCTTCTACCGTCTCGATCTCGATGGTGTGAGTCCGACGGAGCGAAGGGTCTGGATGCTGGTACAAGAGGGCGTTGCAGCAGATCCGTCGAGTGCTCACGATCTCGAGCGCCTCGAAGCCGCGATGGAGCGCCGGCGTGAGCGCTCCAAGAGCTTCTTCGAAGGGGCAGCCGAACAATGGGGAGAGCTTCGGCGCGAGTTGTTCGGGTCGCGGTTCGACCTCCTCGCGCTGCTCGCGTTGCTCGAATCCGATCTCGTCGTCGGCGATCTGGGATGCGGAACTGGGGAGCTCGCCGGCACGCTCGCGCCCTACGTCGGCAAAGTCATCGGAATCGATAGCTCGCGCGAGATGCTTGCCTCCGCGCGCCGCAACCTGGACTCGTGCGGCAACGTCGAGCTGAGACATGGTGGCCTGGAGCACCTACCGCTCGAGAATGGTGAGCTGGATGTCGCTCTTTTGCTCCTCGTGCTGCATCACCTACCTGATCCGGCGCGGGTTCTCGGCGAAGTGCGACGGAGCTTGCGTCCGGGGGGGCGGCTCCTCGTGGTCGACATGTTGCCGCACAATGACGAATCGCTGCGCGAGTCCATGGGCCACGTCTGGATGGGGTTTGGCCGGGACGATCTTGCGGAGCAGTTTCAGCAGGCAGGTCTCTCGCTGGGCGCCGTGCGGGCGCTTCCGCGTGGTGAAGGGCAGGGACCGCAGCTCTTCGTGGCGACCGCTTTCTGCTCGGAAGGCCGGATACGAGCTCTCGAGCAGAAACGAAACACGGCGACGGTGGCCGCGGGTCGGCTGGCCGCTGATCTCGACGCCACCGACGAGCCGGAGTTGGCCGAACCCGAGATCTTCTAACCGACTCCCATGGCCCTGAATCTGTGGTGATCAAGCTACGACGAATCGCTTGAAGACGACTCGCTCGAACCCAGAACCAAGACACCCAGAAACAAGACACCTAGAAACAAGACTCTGAGAGACAACTCGTGGTCGCCAGGCGACCACTCGACAAGGAGAGATGAGATGACGACGATGGAACCCAAAGTCGCCCTGGACTACAAGGTCGCTGACCTGTCGCTGGCAGCGGATGGACGTAAGGAACTCGACCTGGCCGAGAAGGAGATGCCGGGTCTCATGGCGCTGCGCGCCCAGTACGGTGAAAGCAAGCCGTTGGCTGGCTCTCGCATCACCGGTAGCCTGCACATGACCGTGCAGACCGCGGTCCTGATCGAGACTCTCGCCGATCTCGGCGCCGACGTCCGCTGGGCCTCCTGCAACATCTTCTCGACCCAAGACAGTGCGGCAGCGGCCGTGGTCGTCGGTCGCCCCGAGGCCGGTGGAACTCCAGAGGATCCGCGCGGCATCCCGGTGTTCGCTTGGAAGGGTGAGACCCTCGAGGAGTACTGGTGGTGCACGGATCAGGCGCTGCGCTGGCCGGGCCACGACGGCCCCACGCTGATCGTCGACGACGGCGGCGACGCGACTCTTCTGGTGCACAAGGGCGCTGAGTACGAGAAGGCCGGCGAGATCCCGACGTTCGATGCCGACAACGAGCCGGAGGAGTGGGGTGTGATCCTGGATCTCATCCGGCGTATCGCGGGCGAAGACTCGACCTACTTCACGCGCATGGCTGCCGGTCTCGAGGGTGTGAGCGAAGAGACGACGACGGGTGTCCATCGCCTGTACCAGATGATGGAGGCTGGTGAGCTGCTCTTCCCGGCGATCAACGTCAACGACTCGGTCACCAAGAGCAAGTTCGACAACATCTACGGTTGTCGCCACTCACTCATCGATGGTCTCAACCGCGCCACCGACGTGATGCTGAGCGGCAAGGTTGCGGTGGTCTGTGGCTACGGTGAGGTCGGCAAAGGCTGTGCTCAGGCGCTCAAGGGCCAGGGCTGTCGCGTGGTCGTCACCGAGATCGATCCGATCTGCGCGCTGCAGGCCGCCATGGAGGGTTTCGAGGTCAACACCCTCGAGAACCTCATCGACACGGCCGACATCTTCGTGACGACGACCGGAAACAAGGACGTCATCAGCGCTGACCAGATGGCCCGAATGAAGGATCAGGCCATCGTCGGCAATATCGGTCATTTCGACAACGAGATCGACATGGCCGGTCTCAAGAAGATCGACGGAGTGGAGCATCGCGAGATCAAGCCCCAGTACGACGAGTGGATCTTCCCGGACGGGCACAGCGTCCTGGTTCTGGCCGAGGGTCGCCTGCTCAACCTCGGTTGCGCCACCGGTCACCCGAGCTTCGTGATGTCGACGTCGTTCACCAACCAGGTGCTGGCTCAGCTGGAGTTGCACAAGAACGCCGGCAAGTACGAGAACCGTGTGTACCTGCTGCCGCGCCACCTCGACGAAGAGGTCGCGCGCCTGCATCTCGACAAGCTGGGAGTTCAACTCACCAAGCTCACGCCTGAGCAGGCCGAGTACATCGGCGTGCCGGTCGAAGGTCCGTTCAAGCGAGACGACTATCGCTACTGATCACTTCTGATCGGGTTCTCCGCCTTGGCGGAGTGGCTTGATACGGGGCCGGAGTGGCATGTCGCCCTCCGGCCTTCATCGTTCTTGTGGCTTGGTGCGCGCCGGGTCGTCCAGGTCAGCGAATGCGAAACCGCAAAGGCGCAACCGGCGTAGAGCCAAGTGAGCGGTCGGCTTCGGCACGCTCAGGGAATCGCGCACCGTCGCGGCCTGTTCCCGTACTCGACGAAGCGCTATCGAAGGCGTGCCGGTTTCTCTGTAAATCTCTCGGCGGACAGGGCTTTGGGGGGCGGATCTTGCTGCTAGTATCGACCGCGATGGGAGGATCCTCTGTCGTCAGAACGGAGGAGAGACGCGCTCGCGTCCTGCTCTTGTTCGTTGCCTGTGCCCTGCTGATCACCGCGGCTGCGGTGTCGCCGCGCTCTGCGCGCGCCCAGAGCTACCACCCTGCGGTAGACCCTGAACACTTCCCGGTTCCGTCGAGCCTGATTCCAGCAATCGAGTTCTGGACGGACGTCTTCGCTGAGCACGAGAGCACCAAGGTCGTGTTCCATGACGATCGGCTCATGGGCATCGTCTACAGCGTCCTGGATCTATCGGATCTCGAGAACCGCTCCGCGGGGGCGAAAGATCGCGAGAAGCGCCGTCGCGTCCGCAAGGAGAAGGAGCGCATTCAGAGCATCCTCAGACATCTGAGTGGCGAGACGCGGGTTCGCGTGGACGAGGCCGAAGCGCGCAAGATCCGGGCACTCTTCTCGGGGGTAGGGGGCGGCCAGTCCAAGTATCGTCAGGCGATCAGCCGAATTCGCACCCAGACCGGACTACGCGATCGCTTTGCCGAAGCCATCGAGATCTCCGGAATGTTCATGCCCGGGATCGAACGGACGCTCGCCTCCTACAGGCTTCCCGAACAGCTCAAGTGCATGCCGTTCGTCGAGTCGATGTTCAACTACAAGGCCAGGTCGAAGGTTGGTGCCTCGGGGGCCTGGCAGTTCACTCGTTCGACGGGACGCATGTTCCTGCAAATCGATGCCGCGGTCGACG
Source organism: Thermoanaerobaculia bacterium (assembly GCA_028285365.1). Classification (GTDB taxonomy): domain Bacteria; phylum Acidobacteriota; class Thermoanaerobaculia; order Multivoradales; family Multivoraceae; genus JANQPS01. The sequence continues at coordinate 8,670 of JANQPS010000168.1, forward strand.
CTCGCTCCGATGTTCTGCTCGCTGCGGAAGGTGCGGCCAAGATGCTCGCTCGTGACTACGAGCGACTCAAGTACTGGCCAGTTACGGTGACCGCCTACAACCACGGCTCGGCAGGAATGGCGCGTGCGGTTCGTCGACATGGGCGCGACATTGCCGAGATCGTCGACAACTATCGCTCGCGGACGTTCGGCTTCGCGTCGCGCAACTTCTACGCCGAGTTGATTGCGGCCATCGTCGTGTTCGCAGAGCGTGATCGCTACTTCCCCGGCGTCGAGCAGATGCCTGAGTTGAAGTTCGACGTGCTGGAGACAGGCAAGTTCGTCTCTCTGCTCGATCTCGCGCAGCTGACGGGGACTTCAGAAAAGACGCTGGTCGATCTCAATCCGGCTCTCAGCGGCCCCGTCCATCGCGGCACTCTGCTCGTGCCGAAGACCTACCCACTGCGAGTCCCGGAAGGCCAGCTCGCCAGCTTTCAGAAGGCACTGCGGGACATCCCGAGGGACCGCAAGCTCGATCGCCAGCTCGCACATCAGTACACGGTGCGCTCGGGCGACACCCTCGGCAAGATTGCAGAGCGCTTCAGCTCCAGCGTCAGGTCGATTCAGCAGGCCAATAATCTTCCCCGCGCAGATCGCATCTATGTCGGACAGCGACTCGAGATCCCGTCGCGGGGCAACGTCGGCTGGCAAGTTCGACTGCCGGCCCAGCGCGCCAGCACAGGGGGTTCTTCACAGAGCTCGGGTGCTGCCCCGGTCGCAGCCGACGGTACGGTCGAGTCGGGGCCTGCGCGCCATCGCGTGCGTCGGGGAGAAAGCCTCAGCGCGATAGCTGCTCGCTACCGGGTGAGCATGGACGTGCTCATCAGTGCCAATGGCATCGCTCGTCCCGATCAGCTGCAGATCGGTCAGATACTCGAGATCCCGCCAAGCGGTTCGCGTCTTCATCGCGTTCGTCGGGGCGAAACCCTGGTCGGGATTGCCGGTCGCTACGGGATCTCGCTGCGCGAGCTCATGACCGCCAACTCGCTGCGTGGCTCGCTCATCCGGGTCGGGCAGATGTTGCGAGTCCCGCCCTCTTCGTAGCGGCGGCCGGTCGCCTCCCTGGGGTGGCCTTGACCAGCATGGAGATCTCCCGCGAGCTGACCCACGGCAGGCTGACCGGCTTCGAGTATCAGGTGAAACCGCTCGAGGAGCGACGCCATGCCGCGGTGGCAGCCGTGCTGTCGCCAGGATCGGACGGCTCCATCGGTTTCCTGTTGACGAGGCGCGCGGCAACGCTGCGTAGTCACGGCGGCCAGTGGGCGCTCCCGGGTGGGCGCCTCGACCCGGGTGAAACGGTCGAAGACGCGGCCCGTCGAGAGCTTGCCGAGGAAGTTGCGGTCGAGCTGTCGCAGGACTCGATCGTCGGAAGGCTGGACGACTTCGTGACACGTTCAGGCTTTGTCATCAGTCCGATCGTGCTCTGGAGCGACACCGAGCTCGCTCCGACACCCGACCCTCAGGAGGTGGCCGCGGTCTATCAGGTGGCCCTCTCGACTCTCGATCGCCCCGACGTGCCTCGGTTGCGGGAGATTCCACAGAGCGACCGGCCGGTGATCTCACTGCCGATTCTGGGCGACTTCGTCCACGCACCGACGGCGGCGATCGTCTTTCAGCTGTTCGAGGTCGTTTATGCCGGCCGACACACACGCGTGGGGCACTACGAGCAGCCTGTCTTCGCGTGGAGCTGAGGATGACGAACTGCGAGGCCGCTAAGCTACGTGCATGAGGCAACAAGTTACATGAGGCAACGAGACATGAGTGGAGCCGGCGGTTCCGTCGAAGATCTTGCGGGCTCGAAGAAGACGTCGAGCCCCTGGACTTCGTGGCTGGCGAAGTCTCGGTCGACGATAGCCACGGCAGCGCTGGTCGTCGGATGTGTACTCTGGTCTGCGTGTGCGGGATCGCAAGGCGGCGGCACGGCAGACCTCGTCGTTCGGGGCGGCAAGATCGTGACCATGAACGAGGCGCAGCCCGAGGTGGAAGCGATTGCTGCGCGCGATGGGCGAATCGTGTTCGCGGGGAGTGCCTCCGAAGCGGCGGCTTTCGTGGGAGCGGACACGCGCGTCATCGAACTCGGTGACGCTCTGGCGGTTCCCGGGCTCATCGAGGGTCATGGCCATTTCTACGGCATTGGCCAGACGAAGCTGCAGCTCGATCTCACCGGTGCCGCGTCGTTCGCAGACATCGTCGATATCGTTGCCGAGGCAGCCAGCAGCTTTGGCCCTGACGCCTGGATCGTGGGGCGTGGCTGGCACCAGTCCAAGTGGACGAGTGTTCCCGAGGGTGCGGTCGACGGTGTACCGCTACACGACGAGCTCAGTGCGGTGTCACCGGACAACCCGGTCTACCTGACCCACGCCAGCGGGCACGCGGCGTTCGTCAACGCAAAAGCCCTGGAACTGGCGGGGATCGACTCCTCGACGCCAGATCCCGACGGCGGGACCATCGTGAGAGACGCAAACGGTCGCGCGACTGGACTGTTGCGCGAGACCGCGCAGGGACTGGTTGGAAGACTTCGGAGTGGCGAGCTGGAGTGGAACGAAGCGCGTAGGGTGCTTGCCCTCGCTGCTGACGAGGTCTTGGCCAACGGCATCACCAGCTTTCAGGACGCCGGCTCGTCGATCGAACTGGTCGATCTGTTGCGCTCCATGGCTGACGAGGATGCTCTGAAGGTGAGGCTGTGGGTCATGGTTCGTGACAGCGTCGATGCGATGCGCGAGAACCTCGCTCGCGTGCGTACGATTGGCGGCGGCGATGACTACTTGACGGTGCGGGCGATCAAGAAGTCGATAGACGGTGCACTCGGCTCGCACGGAGCCTGGCTGCTCGAACCGTACGAAGACTTGCCCGGTTCAGCGGGCCTCAACACGGTTCCGCTCGACGAGATGGAGGACTCCGCCGCCCTCGCGTTGGAACACGACTACCAGTTCTGCGTGCATGCAATCGGTGATCGTGCCAATCGAGAGACGCTCGACATTTTCGAGCGTGCCTTCGAGCAGTCGCCGAGAACCGGGCGTGATCTGCGCTGGCGTGTCGAGCATGCTCAGCATCTGTCGCCTCGCGACATCCCTCGGTTTGCGAGTCTCGGAGTCATCGCATCGATGCAGGGTGTCCACTGTACGTCCGATGGATCCTGGGTGCCGGACCGACTGGGCGAAAGGCGAGCGCGCGAGGGCGCCTACGTTTGGCGCAAGTTGCTCGACTCGGGCGTCGTGATCGCCAACGGAACCGACGCGCCAGTCGAAGACGTCAGTCCGATTGCCTCGTTCACTTCGACGGTCACGAGGCGCCTGGGCAACGGCGAGCTCTTTTATCCCGATCAGAGGCTGACTCGCGAGGAGGCGCTGCGCTCCTACACCCTCGATGCCGCCTTTGCCGCCTTCGAAGAGGACATCAAAGGCTCGCTAGAAGTAGGCAAGCTCGCGGACATCACCATCCTGGATCGCGACATCATGACGGTGGACGAAGACCAACTGGCCGAGACTCGGGTGCTTCACACGATCGTGGGCGGTGAGGTGCGCTACAGCGCCGACTGAGCATGAGGCGAGGTGGGAAGCATCAGGTGCTGTCTTTGCGAACCGTCTCGTGTCGCCCTGGTTTGCAGACCGGATCGCGTGGCCTGAGACGGTCGACTGGACTGCTCGTCGCTGGCCTGCTTGCGGCGGGTCTCGCTGGTGCTCAGGAAGAGATCGATAGCCGGTCACCGCGAACCATCGAGAGGCTGAAACTCACCTGCGGCAGCGTCATCAGTCATCGTGACGTGACCCTCTTCGCCAACGGCACAGTGAGGGTGCGTTCCGGCCTTGGTGAAGATCGACGCATGTGGCTTCACGAGCTGCGAGAGGACGAGCTCGAAGCTTTTGTGGCCCGCCTGTTGGAACCGACTCGCAACGAGACCGAAGCGGAGTACGACAGCGTCGTTGGCGAGTGGGTCGACAACTGCCTGCTCGCGCTCGATCTGCCGGGACAACGGCCCGCGGAATACTCTTTTGGTCAATTCGACAGTGTTTCGCTCGACCTGCAGCGGGTGATTCGGATTGCTCGCGAGATCGAGTCGCTCGTGGACGAGTCGGTTCCGGCTTCGGGCGAGGAGCGCTTGCCCATGTCGTATCAGCCGCAGATCGGGGACATGCTGAGACGTGGTGACGGAAGCCTGTTTCGGGTTCGGAGCCTCAGTGTCGATGGCTTGGGAGTGGAGCTCGAAGGTGTGCGCCTACCGATCACGATCTACGCGACGCTCGACGATGTGAGGCGCAAGTTCGTTGCCGTCGAGGGCGCCGGCTGAGCCTTGGCTCTGCGCGTCACAGGTGGTCAGCTGCGTGGTCGGAGTCTGGATTCCTCCAGAGGGTCGAGGCCGACCTCGGGGCGCGCTCGCGAAGCTCTGTTCTCGAGACTGCAGCGACAGGTCGAGGGCGGTAGTTTTCTCGATCTGTTCTGCGCCGGAGGAACCATCGGTATCGAGGCCCTGAGTCGAGGAGCTGCGACTGTTGCTTTTGCCGATCGATCCGCGGCCGCGCTACGTGTTCTGCGGAGCAATCTCTCCAACCTCGAGTTGGAACCAGCACCGACGGAGGGGGAGTGGCGTGTCCTCGTCAGACGGCTCGATCTACCGAGAGGTCTGGCCAAACTGCCCACAGGCTGGCCGACTCGTTTCGACGTGATCTTTGCGGATCCGCCGTACGCCTACGACGACTACGAACTCCTCCTCGAGAATTCCGCCGTGCTGCTCGCGAGCGACGGAGCCCTGATCGTCGAGCACGACGCGCGTGTGGCGCTGCGGGTCGTTTCTGGGCTCAGCCAGCTGGACTCTCGTCGCTACGGAGACTCGGCGCTGACCACGTTAGGTCGCTCGTAGCTGGATCTTCCGAGCTCGGAGACGGCGATCAGAGGAAGAACGAAAGCTCCTCGAGGTGGATGCGCATGTCGACGTTCTTGAGACTGACGCCGTCGACCTCGTCGAGCACGGCTGGAGCGAAGTTGAGAATGGCGCGGATGCCGGTAGCGACCAGCCGATCGTAGGCCGCTTGAGCTGCTTCTTGGGGCACCGCGATGACTCCGATGTCTGCTTGGCTTTCGGTAACGACCGTTTCGAGATCGTCAAAAGGCATGACGCTGACCGAGCCGATCTTCCTCCCGATCCGTTCCGGGGCCGAGTCCACCCCGGCGACGATCTGGAAGGAGCGGTCGTTGAAACCGAGGTAGCGAGCCAGGGCGCTCCCCAGGTTGCCCATACCGACGACGATCAGACGATGCTGAACGTCGAGGTTGAGTAGGGACTCTAGGCGTTCGGCGAGAGGAGAGGTCTGGTAACCCACTCCGCGAACCCCGAAATCTCCGAACTGGGCGAGATCCTTGCGGATCTGGGAAGACGACAGCCCAAACCGATCGGCCAGCTCCTGCGAGGAGATGCGCTCGATGCCTTCGACTTCCAGGAGCTTGAGACAACGCAGGTAGACCGACAGTCGATTGAGCGTCAGCGGCGAGATGTCAGGCCGTTCTGAGCTCAACTGGGTCTCCTTTGAGCATGGACGCAGATTCTGCTGCCGTGCGGATCACCGAGTCCCACACCCTGGTGACATCAGCCGGGAGAGCGGATTGCGCTCACTTGGAGGTTGGCCGCCAGTCGACCGCCGAAAGCTGCTGCGCTCACCAGATCACGGACGAGCTACGGGGCGGGTCAGTGCCTCCGTCTCGTGGGGAGTCGTGTGGTGGGGAGTCGGGTCGTGCGGAGTCATGGTGCGAAAGGGGGGACTCGAACCCCCACGGTATTGCTACCACAGGAACCTGAATCCTGCGCGTCTACCAATTCCGCCACTTTCGCATCTCAGGCATGAGGTGGGATTGTAGGGAGTCGCCTCCTGCGAAGTCAATCGAAGACCAGTCTCAATATTGCGGCCGCAGTCGATCCGTGGATCCTGGTAGCTGGTGACGTCCTGGTATACGGTTCCAACTGCCCGCTGGGAACCGAGCGGTTGCGGGCGCGAGCACGATGTCACGAGAGGCCGTGGCTCTGCGCCAATCTGGTCGATCTCGGAATGTGCCGAGACCTCGGGTCGATCTGCGATTCGTAGGAGTCCCAAGCAGCACCCTCATGCTCACAATCGCCAGCCAGACACCACCGGGCACCGCCACATGGTGACGCGGGATCTCGAGGGTCTTGTCCTACTCGAGGTGGGGCGAAGCGGGGCCGAAGGGTGTGCCTGGGAAGACTTGCTCGCAGTGCTGAGGCTCGAGGAGAACCAGGAGCACCTGGCCATCGAGGCAGTACGCCGTCTCGTCCAGGCGGGTCGCGTCGTCGAGCGTGAGCGTCGGCTGTGTGCCATCGAGGATGCTGCCCTCGTAGCAGGCGTCTACGACGGGTCGACGAGAGACACCACGATGACGGTCGAGTGGCCGCGCTCTTTGGCTGGTCGCCGGCTGGAGGTGAGCTGGCGTCATCGGCGGGGTGCTCGGCATGGTGATCGTGTCCTCGCCCGCCCTCTCAACTCGCGTGGTCGTCGTCGAACGGGCTCCACCTCCGCCAGTGTCCTGCGCGTTCTCGAGCGCTCTGGCGACGACATGGTGGGGCGTCTCCGCCGGATCGAAGGCCGTTTTCGGTTCGAGCCTTTCCTGGACGAAGACCGCGACTCCGTCGAAGGACTCGACCTGGTCGGGGAGACGCGAACCTGGCGTGACGACGAGTGGGTGCTGGCCCGCATCATCAGACGCGGGGGTTGGACTCCTGCTGGCTCGGCGGCGGCCCAACGCTCGAGCGATCGCCTTCACGTCACCGGCAGTCTCGGACGACTGGGCGAACCGGGGGTGGACGCGCAGATCGTCGCAGTGGCGAATCGTATTCCAACCACGTTCCCGAACTCGGTGATCGCTGAGGTGCGCGAGATCTCAGGGGCTGGCGCGATGGCTGCGAGCCGTCAAGATCTGACACACCTCCCAACAGTCACCATCGACGGAGAGACCGCCCGCGACTTCGACGATGCGATCACCGTCACACGGGTGCCCGACGGCGGGTTTCGACTTTGGGTCCACATCGCTGACGTGTCGCACTTCGTGGCGCCTGGCAGTGCCCTCGATCAAGAGGCGATGCGCAGAGGTACGAGCGTCTACCTGCAGGAAACTGTCGTGCCGATGTTGCCAGCGCGACTCTCGGACGATCTGTGCTCGTTGCGTCCACGGGAGAACCGTTGTGCGGTCAGTATTCGCATGGACTTCGACTCGAGCGGCCGGCGCACCAGTATGCAGTGTTGCGAGAGCCTCATCCGCTCGGACGGGCGCTTGACTTACGACCAGGTGGCTGACTTTCTCGATGACGCTTCTGAGCGACCAGCCGAGTTCGGTCGGGCGGACTCAGACGTGGGTGAGATGTTGGAGAATGCGGCCGGACTGATGAGGCTGCTCAACCGTAAACGCGTGGAGGAGGGGAGTCTCGAGTTCGATCTCCCCAGCTCATCCCTGCGTTTTGATGCGCGTGCGCGGATTGCCGGTGCCGCCGCGGTTCGACTGGCGAGTCACCGACTGATCGAGGAGTTCATGCTCGAGGCGAACACCGCCGTTGCCGAGCTCCTGGACGCAGCGCAGAAAGAGTGGGAGATCGCGGACGATGGAGGGAGTGACGACACGGCTCAGAACGAGAAGAGTCTCTTCCTCTTTCGGGTCCACAACGGCCTGAGTCGGGACGGCATGGCGGAGATCGAGAAGGTCTTCACGA
>JANQPS010001351.1 GCA_028285365.1 Thermoanaerobaculia bacterium
GGCCCGAGAATCCAGTGGTTGGGCAGTGGCTTCGGCCAAAAGGGATCGACTTCGAACTTGGGCGCTTTGAGCGCATCAGCACTCTGCGCTCCAGTCTCCCCGCTGGCACAGCCGGCCAACAGAAGAGCCATCGAGAGGAGTCCCAAGACGCAGAGGACTTCGAGACCTCTGGGGGTTCGGTGATTCATCGCCATCCTCACTTCCTCGAAGCAGGCGTGGCGGCCAGGGGGCTCCCCGCCGTCCTCACCCTACTGCGTGGTTGATCTGCGTGGTGATCTACTGCGTGACGTTCTGTTCGGAAGACACACAGTATAGCCGTCTCACAACCCACCCTTCCTCCGTCTGTCCACACCAACCGACCACGGGTCACGACTCCCACGGCAACGCCTTCGCGGCCCTGGGCAACCCGACTCGTTCGCCCCGCAGGTGAGGCCGTGGGCTCGCTATCATCGTCGCTCCTCTTCGATCATGCACCGCTCCAGTTCAAGGCGCCTCGTAAAGCGCCCGCCCATCTCACGCGCGCAGCTGTGCCGTGGTTCGTTGGCTCCGCTCACGGCACTCGCGCTGCTGATGGCATTCTTTGCATCACCTCTCATCGCTCACGAAGTCCCGAGCGACGTCACCGTGCAGATGATCGTCAAGCCGGACCGCGACCGGCTCAGCGTGCTCGTCCGCCTGCCCCTCGAGGCGATGCAGGACATGAACTTCCCGGTCGACGACCGCGGGATCCTGGACCTGGACGCCGTGCGCGCCAGCAGCTTGCTCGACGACGCGGCCATGTTGTGGGTCGGCGAGAGTCTCGAGCTCCTGTCCGACGGCATACGGCTCGACGGCTTGAGAGTGATCGAGCGGCGCCTGTCGCTACCTTCTGACCGCTCGTTCCGGTCGTTCGACCAGGCCGTCGCACACATCGGTGGCACGCGGTTGGCGGAAACGGTCCGCATTCCCTGGCGCCAAGCGTTGCTCGACGTGCACTTCGAGGCTCCTCTCGTCGACCCCTCCGCTTCCGTCGCGATCCAACCAGAGCTCGCGCGTCTCGGACTGCGGGTGCGCATCGCGCTCCAGTTCCTTCCCTATGACGGACACATGGACGTCCCGGGGGGCAGCCCCGAAGAGGAGCAGATCGTCAGAGTTTTCGACCTGCGCGGCAATCCAGGCCTCGTGCAACTCGACCCGAGACTGCATCAGGCCGCATTGCGCTTCGTCGCACTCGGCTTCGAGCACATCCTGGACGGTATCGATCACCTGCTCTTCCTGGGCTGCCTGGTCATTCCTCTGAGGAGACTGCGGCAGCTCATCGTCGTCGTCACTGCATTCACGGTAGCCCACTCGATCACCCTGATCGCGGCAGCCTACGGGCTCGTCCCCGGAGCTCTGTGGTTCCCGTCGCTCGTAGAGTTGTTGATCGCGGCGTCGATCGTCTACATGGCCTTCGAGAACATCCTCGGCCTCTCGCTAGAGCGCCGTTGGCTCGTGACCTTCGGCTTTGGCTTGATCCACGGTTTCGGCTTTTCGTTCGTTCTTCGCGACTCTCTGCAGTTCGCCGGATCCCATCTCGTGACCTCGCTACTCGCCTTCAACGTCGGCGTCGAGCTCGGTCAGCTTTTTGTCCTGTGCCTTTTGGTTCCGCTTCTCGATTGGTTGTTCCACCGACTCGACAAGGAGCGACTGGGAGTCATCCTGCTCTCTGCGGTCGTCGCTCACACTGGCTGGCACTGGATGACCGAGCGCGCAGAGACCCTGGCGCAATACTCGATCTCTCTACCCCTCCTCGACGGAGTCCCTCGTGAACTCTGGCCATGGATCACACCGCTTCTCCTGGCGGCACTGCTCCTGTTCAGGCAACGGCGCCGCAAGCCGCCGCACCGCAGAGAGAACCAGAGACCCGAACCTGATGCCACCGAAAGCCTACGGCGCCGGTCTGATCTTGCGTCGGACTAGCGGTCCAGCGGTCGATGACGGGATCAAGAAGTACGTCTAAGGGACTCGTCCCTCGGACTGAGAGAAGTCGCGACACGGCGTCGACCACTCTTCACAGGGAGGCTCGGCATCGAGTCGTCGATAGCTCAGTGGGCTCTCGAGCGCTTGGCTGCCCGCCCCCGCCGTTCCTGACCTGATCGTGATCCGCAGCTCCTCGCCAGCGTCCGCCAGGGCCAGAGTCTCGCGGAGCGGTACTCCGGCAACACTCCCCTCGGCTACGAGAACACCGTCGTTCCAGCGAGCGATCATGGTGATCTCGTCGTCGCCGATGCGCTCGAAGGCCGCCTCGACTTCAGAGTCCGCAGCCTGGTCGAGCGGGCGGTAGGTCCTGGCGTGACTCGTATTCATGTTGCTGCCGACGATGACGACGCCGTTGGCGGCTCGAGTGATGTAGAGAGTGCTCGGGATCCCGGCGTTGCCACCGAGTCCAACGTAGACCGCACCCTCCGCAATCTCGCTCGTCTGCTCGTCGAGTCGCCAGGTCCCCGAGAGATCTCGGGCAGTCTGGGCCAACACTCCCTGCGGCCACAGCAAGAAAACCAGCACGGCGAGCAATCCGTGCACCAACGCAAGGCGCCTCCTCTCCACGCCGAGCCACGTCCTGTCAATCATCGACGGCAGCGCTCCCTTCGTCCGTTGGCTCGCTCGACGACTCGCCAGTCGATCCACCAGTCGATTCGGCCGTGGGACCGAGATCCAGAGCGACCAGAGTCTCCCGATCGCGCGCATAGAGCGTGGTGCCGACGAGCGTCGGCACCGTCCATGCTCGTCCGTCGAAGAGCTGTGTGCGCGCCAGAACCTCGAGGCCACCCTCCGAGGCCAGCGTCAAAGCGAGCTCACCGCCTTCCGTGAGCACGATCAACTTGCCGTCTGCATACAACAGGGTCGACTGCCCGAAGCCGCGTTCTCGCCAGTGGGACTCGCCACTTCGCAGATCGACAGCCGTCAAGAAAGCGGTACTCGACTGTCCGGTGGTGCCGTAGACGGTGTTGCCGATGCGTACGGCGTTGAGGAACTGGAACTTGATCCGAGGGTCGAACCAGAGCTCTTCGACTGACGTTACGCCGGCGTCCTGAGAGAGCGCTAGTGCGCGGCTGCCGCTGCGATACGCCGACGAGAGGAAAAGGATCTGCTCGTCCTCCCACCACACCGGTTGACTGAGGTTGAAGTCGTTACCAGCGTCGTGTGCGTGTGCCCAGAGAACGTCACCGGTCGACGGATCCAGTCCAGCGGCGAGGCTTCCGGCAAAAAACACTGCCTGCTCCTGACCGTCCACCGAGATGAGAATCGGAGCGGCACCCGAGATCAAGAAATGGCCGCTCCGCCAAACAACAGCGCCGCTCGACTGATCGAAGGCAACAACGGACTGTCCAGGACCGCCGACGAAGCAGAGAATCGTCTCGCCGTAGGCAATTGGACTGGAGGCGTAACCAGACTTCACCATCGGTCGGATCTGGAGCGGCGGCGCACCCAGATCGGCGACCAGATCGACCTCCCAAAGCAGCTCGCCGGTCGTCGACTCGAGAGCGCTGAGGCGACGGTTGGTGCCGATCGCAAAAAGCCGGTCACCTACGATCAG
>JANQPS010001360.1 GCA_028285365.1 Thermoanaerobaculia bacterium
GAGCAGCTGCTCGTCAACTTCATGATCGCTCTCGGTGAGTATGCAGCCGTCGTGGGTGAGGCGGCAGTGCCGTCCGATCTGCGCTCACACATGTTCGACCACTACGGGGCCGGCAAGTCGAAACTGCCCGAGCTGTCGCCCGAGCTGGGGAACGACGTCGAGGCGTTTGCCGCTGGCATGAACGCGTTTTATGACGCTCACCCTCAGGACCGGCCGGAATGGTGGGGAGAGCGCCGTGTCGATGCGGCCATGATCCTGGCCTTCGGAAGGCTGTCCCTCTACAACTGGTCGATCGACGAGGCCTACAGCGATCTCGAGCGAGGTGGCGTCGATCCGGGCTACGACGCGCCGCAACGGGGCTCCAACCAGTTTGCGGTCTCGCCGTCGAGAAGTGCCGAAGGAGCGGCCATTCTGGCCATCGATCCACACCTCGCCTGGCAAGGCCCCTCGCGTTTCTGGGAGTTTCGGATCCACGCCGGTGATCTGGTCGGTAGTGGAGTGACCCTGGCCGGCTCGCCCTACATCGGCCTCGGGCACAACCGCGACGTCGCCTGGGCCATGACGACGGGCGGTCCCGATACGGCCGATGTGTTTGCTCTCGAGATCGACGAGAACGATCCGCCGCGGTATCGCTACGGTGACGAGTGGCGCGAGCTCGAATCGCGGGAGGTCACCCTCCAGGTTCGCGGTGGCGATCCTCAGACGCACACTCTGTGGTTTGCGCACCAGGGTCCGATCGTGGCGATGCGCTCCGGCAAGGCATACGCCGCGCGCATTGCCTACGACGATCTCGTGACGCTGGAAGCGTGGCGACTGTTTGGTCTCGCGGACTCGGTCCAGGGGATCGAGGAAGCCCTGGCGACGCTGACCCTTTTCCCGCAGAACGTGATGGCGGCGGACACGTCGGGCAACATCTACTATCAGCGCACCGGCCGGGTTCCGGTGCGCGACGAGGAGTTCGACTGGTCACGACCCGTCGACGGCTCGAACCCCGCGTCCGAGTGGCAAGGGGTTCACCCCGCCAGCGACCACCTGCAGATTCTCAACCCGCCGCACGGCTACATGCAGAACTGCAACATCCCGCCGGACGCCATGATGGTCGACAGCCCGTTCGAGCTCGAGGACTATCGCGACTACATCTTCAGCGGTCCGGACTACGGTCCGGGGCGCGACGGCTGGACCAATCAGCGTGGTGCCCGAGCGATCGAGCTGCTGGCGGCCGACGATTCGGTCACGGCGGAAGAAGCGATGGCCTACATCAACGACGTACACCCTTATGGTGCCGGGCGCTGGATCGACGCGTTGCGCACCGCTCACGAAGCCGGTGGTGACGACTTTGCGGACAACCCGAGCTACTCGGCAGGCGTCGAAGACCTGCTGTCCTGGGATCAGCAGCTCACGGCCGATTCGACCGGAGCGCTCAAGTACGAGCGCTGGCGCCAGGAGCTCACCGAGTCAGAGCAGGTTGGCGAGATCGTGGGCGCGATCGACGATCACTACGCGATCGTCGAAGGACGCGAGCCCAAAGCCGTGCAGCTCGATGCGAGCCAGCAACGCCTCCTCCTCTTGGCGTTCTCGGAAGCCATGGATGGTGTCGTCGAACGCTACGGCTCGCTGGAGGCCACCTACGGCGATCGCCATCGCGTGGGACGCGGTGACGAGTCGTGGCCGGTTGGCGGCGGTGGTGGCCGGATCGGCACGACCACGCTGCGCAACATGGGCTACGCGCCGGAGCGTGACGACGGTACCCGGTGGGGACGCAGCGGACAGACGTCCACGCAGGTCGTCGTGATGACCGAACCGCCGCAGAGCTGGATGGTGATCCCCCAAGGTCAGAGTGATCGACCCGAGTCGCCGCACTACGACGATCAGGCAGAGAAGCTGTTCAGTCAGCGCAAGCTCAAACCGACCTGGTGGCTACCCGAAGAGCTGGCGCCCAACGTGACGTCGCGCGTCGTGCTGCGGGACGCTCCAGGCTCCTGAGAGCGGCAGTCTCAGGACGCCCGGCGCTGAGCGTCAGCCTCTGGTCCCGGCGTCTGACGTGCCGTCCGCTGGCTCGCCACCCTCTTTGGGGATGAAGCGTAGGGCCGTGCCGTTGTTGCAGTAGCGGAGTCCGGTCGGCTCGGGTCCGTCCGGGAAGACATGCCCCTGATGGCCGCCGCATCTGGCGCAGTGATACTCGGTGCGAGGGAGGAAGAGCTTGAAGTCGCGCTTTTCTCCGAGGCGTCCCGGAATGCTGGTGAAGAAGCTCGGCCAGCCCGTCCCGCTGTCGAACTTCATCTCCGACGAGAACAACGGCAGGCCGCAGCCGGCGCAGACGAAGATTCCGGGTCGCTTCTCTTCGTTGAGGGGATGTGTGAAGGCTCGTTCGGTGGCCTCCTTGCGCAACACGGCGAACTCGTCGGCGGAGAGCAGGTCGCGCCACTCGGAGTCCTTGCGCGTGATCGGCTCGAGGGAGTCCTGACGGTCGGGCTCGCGGTCGAGCTGGCGCCATGAGTCTTGCTGCGGCGCCGTGGCCTTGTTGTTGCCCTTAGTCATCGCCAGTCCTTTCGGGTGTTTCCTGCTGAGCTTCCTGCTGAGCAGATGTGGTGCTGGAAGAGGTCGTCGCGGACGTTTGGAGCTCGGCTCTTGCGGCGCGTACCCTTCCGCCTGCGGGAACGTCGAAGGTCACGAGCGAGCCGGCTCCGATCATCGCGTCGTCACCGATCGCGACTCCGCCGAGGATCTGGGCGCCGGCACCGACGATGACCCGGTCACCGAGAGTTGGTACGGCTGCGATGCGCTCGACGGTTGGTGCTCCGAGCGTCACGGAGTGGTGCAGCAGACAGTCTCGTCCGATCCGAATGCCGCCACCCACGACCAGCGCCTGACCGTGGGAGACGACGAGGCCGGGGCCGATGTCCGCGTTGGGATTGATGTCGGCTCCCGTCGTGAAGATCGCCGTGCGCCAGATGGCGGCTGGTAGCAGCGGGAGGCGGAGCCGCTTGAGCGCGCGCGAGAGACGGTAGAGGAGAACGGCCTGAAAGCCGTTGTCGAACAAGACCGTGCTCACCGCGAAGAAGATCGAGCTCTTTTCCCTGAGCTGTGCGAGGCGCCCGAGGTCTGCGCTGAGGTTTCCGAGCATCGTGAGAGGTCCGCGGATTCTCGGTGTGGACGTGCTCCGTCCGCCTTTGAGGAATCCAGACTCGGACTGTAGCCGAAGCAGCCGGACGGTGCTCCGACAGGTCCGATCCTCCGACTTCTTTTGAGGAGAAGAGGACCGACCAGCTGCGCCAGGGGATGGTGCCCGAGGCCCGATCCGAGAGTGCGGAAGACCCGGACTCTCGGATCGCTCTCCTGGCCGCGGGGCGGCGTTGCTGGCCGGTCCTGATGGTTTGACCCGGGCCCGGTGGGAAAGTCACAGGGTCTGGACGAGATTTGCGACATTCTTTTGTCGTGAGGTCGCGTAGGTCACGATTCGTGTCGCATTTGGGTCGGTCTTCTGTGTTCTTGACGTCGAGTGGCCCCATCGTGTGATACATCCCAGGTGAAACTTGCGCATGTGATGACGAAAGAACCACAGTTCTCGCTGCGATCGGGGCGCGGATTCCCCGCCAGATTGCCTGCGATGCTCCCGCGAAGAGTCGGGTGCCGTGACATCCGGGTGATCGTGAAAAGTTTTCAGCGCGCCTGAGCAGTAAACACCTCCGCGGAGACTCCAACAGACATGTCATCCCCCGACCCCATCAGAAGCCCTGAACACGATCACCGGCCCTCGTTTGGTGTGCTCGTAGCGCTTGTTGCGCTGGTGGCACTGATGGCGCTGACCGTTCTGCCGTCGTGGGCAGCGAACACCGTCTATGTCGCATCTTCTGATCCGACGTGTGGTGGCAACGGAGCGCCCGGCACGAGCTGCTTCACAACGCTGCAGGCGGGTATCGACAACGCAGGTCCAGGCGCGTCGACCATCAATGTGCTGGAGGGTACCTACGCCGGTGGTGACATCGGAGCCATGGGTTCGGCCATTGCAGGTGGCCCCGCCGACCTCGTGATCCAAGGGTTTGGCGACGGCCTCAAGGAGATCATCCCTTCGGTTGGTGATCGGGGGATCTGGAACGGCTCGGTGTTTGCCTTTGCGGTGACGCTGCGTGGCTTGAGTGTCACGTCTCCCGACCGCGACGCGATCCACCTCGAGGACGTCGGCGACGTTCTGCTCGAGGACATGATCGTCGACGGCGCAGGCGTCGACGGAGCCGACATCCGCAACTCCGGCTCGGTGACGCTGCGCGACTCGAGCTTCGACGAGAACGGCAACGACGGAGTCGAGATCAGCTCCGGAGGCTCGGTGACGATCGAGCGCTGCACTGCGAACGACAACTTCGGCACCGTGTTCATGGCTCCCGGAGGCGACCAGCTGGGGCACGACGGGTTCAACATCGAAGCCAACGGTGACGTCCTGATCGTCGACAGCGAAGCGCGTCGCAACGGGGGAGAAGGTTTCGAGATCCACCCGCTGCTGGACGAGGCGAACAGCGTCTTTGGCGTGATCGGCTCGGTCGTAATCGCGGGCTCCCACGCGACGGACAACGGTCGACGCAGCGGCGAGATCCCCCCTATTGGAGTCACACCGAATGCGATCCTGAACGACTACCCCAACACGATCCAGGCGGACGGCTTTCAGATCGAGAGCTGCACCTTCGACGACACACCTGGCAGTGGATGCACCATCGGCGACGTTCAGATCACGGACAGCACCGCAGTCAACAACACCCAGGAGGGTTTTGAGCTGCGAGTGCTCGGCGACATCGTCATGGAGCGTGTCACCGTCGAGAACAATGGGAACCTGCCCTCTGGTCAGGGAATCGACGTTCAGTTCCCGGAGCCAAACAGCTTCACGGGCCGTAATCTCGTGCTGCGCGGCAACGCCGGCGACGGTATCGACGCCAAGGCCGAGACGTTTGTTCTGCTCGAAGACGTGCTGGCGCAGGACAACGGCAAGGGAATCCCCGAGTGGTTCGGTTACGGAACTCCCGACCCCGGAGACGAGCCGCCCTTGGTAGCGATTCAGGACCAGGGCATTGAGCTCGGTGGCGCGACCGCCACCTGTCGGCGCTGCACGGCGATCGACAACGGCGGCAGCGGGATCCAGTTCGAAGGCAGCACCGAGATCGCCATCGGTGAGAGCCTCTTTGCGACCGGTAACAACAAGACCGGCATCGAGATGTTTGCCGACTCGTCGGTGACCTGTACGAACTGCATCTCCAACGACAACAGCGAAGATGGTTTTCACGTCGAGTCGCCCTCGATCACGTTCGACGGCTGCGAGGCCAGCGGAAGTGTCGTCGAGGACGGCCTCGACATCAGCAGCATCGAAGACGGTGATCAGTTGTCGGTCAACGACTGTCGTTTCGACGACAACTTCGAGCAGGGTCTGGTCTTCGAGACGACTGCGAACGCGACCATCGACGTCAGCAATGTCTGTGCTTTCAACAACCGTGGCGGCGTCGAGATTCACAACAACTACGGAACCAACACGCTGAGTGCGATCCACTCGATCGGCAACAACCGCTACGGCATCCGCATCGATGACCAGGTCGGGACGGCAGTCACCACCGTCACCGGCAGCAACCTGGAAGGTAATCAGCGGGCTGGCATCTACCTCCGCCTGAGCGGGGTCTCTGTTCAGGCCGCCAACAACTGGTGGGGTGACCCGACCGGTCCGAACGATCCGGTCGACAATACGAATGGCATGGGGGATCCCATCTGGGATGCGACCAACGGGGGTGGCTCCGGCACTGTCCTCTTCGCGCCGCCAGCGAGCTCGGCGTTTGCGTCTCTGGAGCAGGCCTGCAGCGCCAGCTCGGACGGTCCGCCGCTCGGACGCGCCGATCTCGCGATTACCAACACCGACGGTCGCTCGACCGCGGTGCCGGGGCTCGACACGATCGAGTACACCATCGTTGCCAGCAATACTGGCACGGCGCTAGCCGATGCGGTGGAGGTCAACGATGTGTTCCCTGCGCCGCTTACCTGCACCTATACCAGCGTGCCCAGCGGAGGCGCCGCCGGCAATACCGCGGCCGGCAGCGGTGATCTCATGGAGATGCTTTCGCTACCGACCGGAAGCTCGGTGACCTACACGGTCTCGTGCACGATCGACCCCGATGCATCGGGTCTCATCACGAACACCGCAACCATCTACTCGCCGTTGTTCGATCCGGTGACCGCCAACAACACGGCAATCGACCAGACCATCCTCGGAGCGTCGACCATTGCGGTGCCGACGTTGGGTGAGTGGGCGCTGATCCTGCTGGCGGCTCTCCTGGGTGTGGCCGCCATCGTGAGGTTGCGCTTGTCATGAAGCGTGAAGACACACGTAAAGACACACGTGAAGACACAGCTGGGCAACCCAACCCTCGAACGAACGAGACCCGCGACGAACCTCTCGACTCAGGCAACCATCGAAACTGGAGCCTTCTCATCATGAACACTCGCCACAGTCTCGTTCGTCGCCTGTCTGCCGGGTTGACCCTTCTCGCGGCCTCGCTGTTCCTGTTGGCGAGCGTCCCAGCTGTTGCCCTGGACGAGCAGGAGGACTCTCCTCAGACCAGCTCTCAGACGGAGTCCGCACAGTTGCCGGACGAGGAGCCGTCGCGTGCGGAGCAGGCCGAAGACGCCGACGCGCCCAACACTCCTCCCGGTGCCGTCGTCGCGAACAACCCCAATATCGTCCCCGAGGGGGACGACGACGACGATGACGACGACGATGACGACGACGACGACGACGATGACGACGACGATGACGATGATGATGACGACGATGATGGTGGCCGTTAGGTCGCCAGCGTTTCGTCGACGTCTCGGTCTCGACCGTCGGGATTCTGGTTCTTGAGGCTTGGGTGACCCTCGCCAAGTAGGCGTCAGGAGGCGGCCTGCCGCCTGGTCGATCGCGACCGCGACCCTCGTCTACCTTGGCGTTGGTGCTGCGGTTTTCGCGTCCGCCGACTCGCCTTGCTCCGGAGCCACGCTGAGGGAGGCGACGGAGCTCCTGGGCGAGGCGCGGGCGGTACTCGAGGATGTTTCGGACGGTGGCGACGCGGAGCCGGGATCGGGGCCGTGTGTGGCCTTTATCGGTGCGTCAGACGGTCAGCGTGCGGCGACGACGGTGGTTGGTCGCGGGGAGAGTCGCCGCCTGGCTGTGCTCGACGCTGCCGGTCGGCTTCGATCGCGCCTTCGGCAGGCCAGGCAACCTTCGAGCTGGCTCAAGCTCGATCTCGTGGGCGACGAAGTCCACCGGGTGGGTCAGACTGAGGCGCCTACCCCTCGTAGCCTCTTCGGTCTTGCCGCTCGAGATTGGACCGCTGCGCTGCTCCCGGAGGAGCTGGTGTCGTATCGCATCGTGGACTCTCGCCAACGGTTTCGGCAGAGGCGTCTCGAGCAGTTCTTGATGGCAAATGGCTGGCGCACCGGGCCGGAGCTTCCAGGCTGGGCGTGGCGATTCAACACGGTCTCGGTGTTCTGGAGTGAAGATACCGGGGTGCGTCCACTCTTTCGGGGGCAACGGGTCGACTTTTCTCTGGAGCGCGACGAGCTGCTGCGCCACGCGGCAGCGGCGGGTGTGTATCTCGTCCGAACCGTGACCGCGAACGGCCGCTTCGAGTACGAGTTCCTGCCCAAGTCGGACCGTCTCGACGATGACTACAACCTCTTGCGCCACGCAGGTGCCGTTTACTCGATGTTGGAGCTGTATCGCTGGACGCGAGATCGGCAACTTCTCGACAGCGCTCTGAGAGCGATCGACTACCTGACGCAGCAGCTCGAGCCCTGCCCGGAGATCGTGCGAGGTGCAGCAGATGATGTCGTGCACGATGAACGCTTCGGACTGTGCGCGGTCGAAGACGATGAGAGCAAGCTCGGTGGCAACGGTCTGGCTGTTCTGGCCATTCTGGAGCTGCCCCGCGAAGAGCTCACGCCGTATCTGAGGTCGCGAGCGGTCTTGCTGGGTGAGCGGATCCTCACGCTCTTGGAGACCGAGGGGCGCTTCCGAC
>JANQPS010001361.1 GCA_028285365.1 Thermoanaerobaculia bacterium
ACACGTCTCAGTCCCTGCACTCGCTCGGGCGGGCGCTCGCCCGAGTCGGAAGCCCCGAGGCTCTTGGCGAGGCGGAGCAGGTGCTGAATGAGGCCCTGGGGATCAGACGGGCGCTCTACGGCGCCGGCGATCGCCGAACCGTCAGTGTCTTGAGGGACTTGGGGCTGCTGCTGGCGGAATTGGATCGGGTGGCAGAGGCCCGCGGGCGCCTCACGGAAGCCCTGGAGATCGAGGTGGCTGCCGAGGCCGAGTCCGAGGAGGCCGAGGGACTGCGAGAAAGCCTCGCCGCGCTGAAGCAGGACTAGCCGAACCCTGAGAGAGGGGCTGGGAACATCTGTTCCAGGCCGAGTGTTGTATCGTCGTCTGCTCGCCGGATATAGACTTGACTCAGGGCGACCCCGGGTGAGGCTCTTGCTCTCAGAAGCTCGTCGGAGTGACCGGCTTCTTGGGATCGCTGGCAATCGGCGCGAGCCGTGTCTTGCAGGCCCCGGTCAACCGTACGCTGGTCCCGTTTCATCAGAGGCGTCGGCTCGTTCGAATCGTCACCTGATCGCATCGCTCACGCCCACTCGAACACGACTGGATCAACTAGGGCCGGCCGCGTAAGACTTGCGACCTGGCGCTGGCACAACTCACGAGCTCCATCACGACCAACCGATCATCTACATGCTGAGAAACACTAGACCATCCGGATCATCGACGCCGTTCAAGCGCTGTTGGAGCTTTGCCCTGATCGTGACGATGGCACTCGTCGTAGCCTGTGACGACAGCTCGACGGATCCCGGCGACCTCACTCTGATCTTCGAGGGTGTCGTCGAGTTTCAGAGCGAAGAGTTTCACGTCTTCGAGACGGCCGAGCAGGGGACCGTCAGGGTCAATCTCGATGATCTCAGCCCGCTCTTGCTGGATGTCACCTTCACCGACCCGGACGCGCTCTTCGTGACTGTCGGCGTGGGTTTCGTCAACGAAGGTGAATGCCAGGAGACGACGAACTTCAACTTGCGCGAGTTTGACGAGCTGCTCTTTGGCCTCGCGCCGGACGAGTACTGCGTTTCCATCGCCGATGCCGGCGCCTTTCCGGAAGACGCTCAGGTCCGCTACGTTCTCTCCGTTCAGGTTCCGGGCTAAGGGAATCAGAGCGAACCGTCTCTCACGACTCTTCTCCTCAGGTGAAAGCATGAACCGATCTCTGGCAATCCTGCTGCTGTTGATGGCGACTCTCGTCTTTGCGGGCTGCAACGACGACGACGACGATCCCATTACCACCGAGCCCAGCGATCCAGTCGAGGTAGAGCTGGTGACCGAAGTGTTCAACGGCTCGTTCGAACAGGGCGGCTCCTCCTTCCACAGCTTCACGGTGACCCAGATCGCCAATACCGAAGCCACCATCAACGCTCTGGAGCCGGTTCCCACACTGACCGTCGGGCTGGCCGTTGGCAACGTGGTCAGCGCTGCCGATATCGAAGACAGCTGCGTGCCTTTTGCGTCAGATCGTTCGGTACGCGCGGGCGAGTCGTTCCTGATTGCAGCGCTCGATCCCGGTGACTACTGCATTTCGGTCTTCGACGTCGGCAACGTCTTCCCCGATGCCACGGTCACCTACGAGTTGACCGTCGTCCATCCGTAGACTGGCAACGGCAACCCTTCGGGTTGCTTGGGAGTTTGCCTTTGGCAAACTCCGGGATGATCTCCAACGTTCTGGTTTGGGCAGCCAGGTGATGTGTGCCTCAGCTCTCAGGGTTCGGCTGGCGCCATGCAGCCTCTGGGCGCATTGACTGGATTGCAACGGGCCACGCCGCCACCCGGTAGGGTGACGCTGTAGCCGGTGCCGAACCGTTCGTCTGGCGCGTAGTAGTCGGTACTGACGAAGTGTGCGCCGCTTCGGAAGGCGGCTTCGCGACGAGCGGTCTCATCAGTGCGAGCTTCGGTCGTGTTGGCATCCGCACGAGTGCGGACGAGATAACCGGCGCGTACCAACTCGCCGATGCGTTCGCCCTGGCGAACGGGGTTGTTGACGATACAGAGAGCGGCTTCGGGTGTTCCGGGCTCGGCGTTCACGAACAGGACGCGGCCGCGCAGGCTCGGATGTCCTTCGACGTAGGCCTCCCGCTTCTCGCCGCGCTCGTCGAGAGCGAGCAGGAACTTGCCACGGGCGTCGTCGAGTGTTTGCCAGTTGCCGGCCAGCACGGCGTCTTCGAGGGTGTCGAAGGTACCGCGCACGTCGTCTGGCGTGATGAGTCGCTCGCGACCGACGGTATCTAGGATCTCCGCGTCGAGCGCGTCGTAGGCACGGCTGTCGAACGGTAGCGGCTCCACGAAACCGTCGCGGTCGATCTTCGCGTCCTTGGCGTTGAACGTCATGGTGACCGGCAGATGTCGCGGGTTGCTCTTCGACCAGTCGAGGAGCTCTTCGAAACATGCGCGCAGCGTGAGGCAGTTGGAGCGGAAGTCCAGGTCTTGTACGTGGAGAACCTTGAAGCCCGGAGCCGCCATCTCTCCGTCGGGATCGAAGGGAGGGCCCGGCGGAAGCCCGGCGTCTTCGACCCATCGAGGTCCGGCCGGGTCGGCGTAACGTCCGCCTTCGGGGTCGTAGAAGATGTCGATCTCGAGCTTTCGGAGCCCGTGCTCCAACTGGTCGGTGAGCGAAACGTGCTCGTAGTCGAGTCCTTCGATCGTTGCGGCGCGGTTTCTGGAGTACAGCTCTTTCAGCGACGGTGAGATCGCTTCTTTGTAGCTGTTGTGGCTACCGACCACCTGGATCTGATTCAGGCGGAGCTCTTCGCCTGCCTCCGTGGACGACACGCCGGCGACAGTGAGGCCGAGGAGAGACACGAATATAGGGAGCGCGAGGCCGCCGAGCGTTGCAGAGTGGGTCGATCTGTGGCGCATCGTCGGATTGTGGCAGTTCTCCTGACCTCGAGGCATAAAGACGGGGAGCGAAGGCCCCACGAAGAAGGCATCTGGCGTGAGAACAGAGCGGGTGGCGCCCTGCCGGGGCCGGCAACGCAAGAAACGCAAAAAACAGAGAGAAAAGTGATTCTCAGGTCTGGACTGGCCGATCGGTCAATAGTAGGATCTACGTACTCGGCGGGTGGATTGTCCCTACGCGGTGCGCTCCGGGAGCGCTCAACAGCCGTCGAACTGCCTTCTTCGTTCCGCAAACACGATCACAAGAACCGTCGTTGGGGGATCGTCCGATGAAACGTCTTCTCCTTCTCTCCCTGGCTGCACTGCTCAGCTTGGCTGTCTTGGCCTCGCCTGCAGCAGCATCCAACACCAACAACGCTGACGCCAAAGGCGAGGTGACCTTCTCCGAGCACGTTGCGCCTCTGCTCTTCCAGAATTGCGTTTCGTGCCACCGGCCCGGTCAGGTTGCGCCCATGTCGCTGCTGTCCTATAAGGACGCTCGTCCCTGGGCTCGCTCCATCAAGCGTGCCGTGGCTCAGCGCACCATGCCGCCCTGGTTCGCCAACCCGGAGCACGGTGAGTTCGTCGAAGATGCGCGCCTCACCGACCAGGAGATCGCACTGATCTCCAAGTGGGTGGATGCTGGTGCGCCGAGTGGCGACCTCGACAAGATGCCCGAGGCCCCGGTCTTCGAGACCGACTGGCAGACCGGCAAGCAGGACGTGATCCTGACCATGGATCCGTTCGAGATCACCGACGAGATGGAAGATCACTACGAGTGGGTCCAGGTGACCAATCCGCTGAACGAAGACAAGTGGATCAAGTCGATCGAGATCCGCCCCACCTTCACCGAAGGTGCTCACCACAACCTCACCTACATCGCTCCTCCGGGTATGACCCTGGACGAGGTCGAGGGATTGCGTCGGACCGAGATGGACTTCATCGCTGGCTGGGCTCCGGGCGTGGTGCCGATGATCTATCGCGAGGGTTACGGCAAGCTCCTTCCCGCTGGTGCGTCGATCTTCTTCCAGATGCACTACCACAAGGATCCGGGTGAAGGCACTGGCGGCATCGACGAGACGTCAGTTGGCCTCAAGTTCTACGACGACGAGGTCGACAACGCTCTCACCACCCTCTGGATCGTGGACCCGGCCCTCCAGATCCCGCCGGGCGAAGCCAACTACCAGTCGGCTTCCGAGCACACCTTCGAGCACGAAGCGCTGATTTTCAACTTCACCCCGCACATGCACCTGCGTGGAAAGTCGATGCGCTTCACGGCCACCTATCCGGACGGCAAGGAGGAGATCCTCCTCGACGTGCCTGACTACGACTTCAACTGGCAGCTGACCTACTCGCCGCCCGAGCCGCTCAAGGTTCCCGCCGGCACCAAGGTCGTGCTGGACGCGGTCTTCGACAACTCGGCCGAAAACCCGGCCAATCCCGATCCGAGCGCCACCGTCACCTTTGGCGAGGCGACCACGGACGAGATGATGATCGGCTTCCTCGACTACACCTACGTGGATCAGGGTAAGCAGGTCGACATGCCGAACTACGCGGTCCCGCCCGCCATGAAAGAGCAGTGGGAGCGCATCCGCCAGCTGCGTCGCCAGCAGGAGGAGCAGGATACGACCTCGGGTCGCGACTGATCCTCATCAGCTAGCGCACCGTCGCGGTGCCTAGCCCTCAGAAGAGCCGGTTCCTCGTGGAGCCGGCTCTTTTCGTTTTGGCGGGCTGCTAGTCGTCCGGAGACGCTTCGGCAGGTCCCGATCCCGTGCCGGCAGGCGCCAGCAGCCAGACCTCGACGCTCGGTTCGTACTGCGGGGCGTGGATCCCGACCACCGTGAGCGGCTGATCGTCGACCGTGATCGTCCGGCCGATCACGTCGAAGGCTTCACCGAGCTGTGTGGTCCAGAACGCATGGCCGAGCATGACCACTCCGGAGCTCGATTCGGTGGCGTCCGACGTGATGAACTTGCGCCCGATCATCGGCTCGACGGTTTCGAAGAAGCTCGGGCTGACGCGGGCTGCGGTTGCAGATCGCGACTGACCGTCCCACGCGACGTCGACCGTGGTCGTCGTGACGCCGGGACCCGTGCTCTGGTCGTTCGACGAACAAGCCGAAAGCACGACCGCGATCAGGATTGCTCGAATAGCGAGTCTAGGTGTCATTCGGTTGGCTCCTTGTCTTGGCAGTAGGGCTTGGGAGTCAGTTATAGCGTCTCCTCTCCCGTGGTGGGCGCTTTGGCGAACCGATCGCGTGCCGTCGGCGACGAGATAGACCTCCAGCCGACACTTCGTCAGGATGACGGTTGAAACTGAGACGTGGCGACTCAACCGCTGTCATCCTGACCAGAGGCCGGTCGTGATGTCGAGTCGTTGCGCGATGGTCGCGCGGCCCGACGGAAGGACCTCGCCCGGGGTGGATCGGTGTGTGCGGCGCATTAACCGTCGTTGCCAGCTCCTTTGTGCTCGGTACCAGTGGGTGGCTCTGATGAAGGTCGCAGCGACGGCGGTGCGACGTCCTTTGGCGCCGAGTGTTCCACGGCACTCCGTCAGGATGACGGTTGCAACTGAGACGTCGCCACTCAGCCGCTGTCATCCTGACCAGAGGCCGGTCGTGATGTCGAATCGCAGCGCGATGGTTGCGCGGCCGGAGGGAAGGACCTCGACCGGGGGTGGATCGGTGTGCAGCGCATGACCGTCGTTGCGAGCTCCTTTGTGCCCGGTACCTGTGGGTGGCTGTGATGAGGCTGCGACGACGGCGCTGCGACGTCCTTTTGGCGCCGGGTGTTCCACGGCGCTCCGTCAGGATGACGGTTGCAACTGAGACGTGGCCACTCAGCCGCTGTCATCCTGACCAGAGGCCGGTCGTGATGTTGAGTCGCAGCGCGATGGTCGCGCGGCCGGAGGGAAGGACCTCGACCGGGGTGGATCGGTGTGCGGCGCATGACCGTCGTTGCGAGCTCGTTTGTGCTCGGTAGCGGTGGGTGACTGGGGAGACTGGGCGAGCTCGCCATCAGAGCGCTCTAAGGCGTCGACCAGATCACGATCGCGGCCATGAACGGAGCGGCGATGGAAGGAGGCGCCTGCGTCGCCTCGGCGCTCGACTTCCGGATCGGCGCTCCTAGAGAGGCGGCTGCTGCCTATCTCGGCAAGCGGCCGCCGAAGTTCACGGGCGAGTAGCGGCGCGGCTGTTCCTGAGGATCAGGCGTTGACGTCGATGACGACGCGTCCGCGCGTCTGACCGGCGAGGATCGACTTGGCGAGCTCCTGGATGTTGCTCATCGGCTCGATGCTCGTCATCTGGCCCAGCACGTCGGGCGAGAGCTCGTCAGCGAGGGCTGTCCATGCCGCCTGCCGCTTGGCCATCGGCGCCATCACCGAGTCGACTCCGGCGAGGGTCACGTCGCGGAGGATGAACGGGTAGACGCTGGTGGGGAGGTCCATTCCTCCCGCAAGGCCGCAGGCTGCCACCGCGCCGTCGTAGCGCATCTGAGAGAGGACGTTGGCGAGCGTGTTCGAGCCAACCGAGTCGACTGCACCCGCCCAGGTCTCGCGTGCGATCGGCCGAGGTTTGCCGTTGAGCTCCGCGCGTGCCATGAAGGCACTGGCGCCAAGGGCACTCAGATACTCGTGCGTCTCTTCGCGGCCGGTGGAAGCCGTGACCTCGAAACCCCGCCCAGCGAGCAGCGCTACGGCAACCGACCCCACGCCGCCGGCCGCGCCCGTGACGATCACCGGTCCGTTGCTTGGCTCCACACCGTTCTGTTCCAGAGCCTGGACACAGAGCATGGCCGTGTAGCCCGCAGTGCCGATGGCCATGGCGTCGCGGTTCGAGAAGGCTTCGGGCACCTTGACCAGCCACTCGGACCTGAGGCGTGCCTTCTGGCTGTAGCCACCCCACTCGGACTCGCTGAGGCCGTAGCCGTTGACGAGCACTCGATCGCCGACCGCAAACTCGTCGGAGTCGCTCGCCGACACGATTCCAGCGAGATCGATGCCGCACACCATCGGGTAGTTGCGACAGATCGGAGCGGAGCCGGTGACCGCGAGGCCGTCTTTGTAGTTGAGCGTCGAGAACTCGACGTCGACCTCGACGTCGTGGTCGGGCAATTCAGAGAGCTCGAGCTCTCGAATCGAGACGGTTTGCTGCTCGTCGTCCTGCTTGTCGGCGACGACGGCCGTGAAGGTCGTTGACATGGCGTGACTCCCTTGGCCGACATGGGGTGTGCCCAGGTCGTGAAACGAAGAATGCCTGCGGGCAAGAGTGGCCTCTCGGCAAGAGTCGGGAGTGTAGCGTCACTTCTCGGCGGTTTGAACGATCTGAGGAAGTCACTCGCACAGTGATGAAGCGGCGAGTCAAGGAGAGAGCCCCAGCGCACTGCCCCGAAGGCCGTCGCCGACGGCCTCGAGCGCTCGAGTATCACGTGGCTAGCGTGGCCCGCTCGTTCGCCGCACTCATCCCGCGTTCACGGAGCTCGGTCAGCTCGCGCCAGTGGGTATCGATGGTCTTCTTACCGAGTGCCGTGAGTGCCACTGTCGTCTGTGGGCGCTGGCCGCGGAACTGTTTGCGGATACGGAGCAGTTTCGCTTCTTCGAGCTTTCGCAGGTGCGTCGAGAGGTTGCCCCTCGTCAGGCCCGTCAACGTGAGGAGGAACATGAAGTCGGCACTTTGGCACCCACGCAGAGCGGTCAGGATGGCGAGCCGCGGCGGCGAGTGAACCAGCCGATCCAGTTTGGCGATCCTCGAGACGACCTCTCTCATGGCGCGACACCCGATTCGGGTCGTTCACTGCGAGCTGACATGAGCTCCCGCAGCAGCACGCGATGATCGATGATTCCGGCCACGATCAGCCACGTACCGGCGGCGGCTGCGGCCAGTTGTCCGCCGTGACGAATCAGGACGTCGCTGGGAAGAGTCTCGACGACGGCAGCTACCGCGCCACCCGACAGAAGGGCGACGATGCCGATACCGGCCCGGTTCCAGAAGGGCGACGCAAACATCGCGACAGCCCCGGCTGCCATGGCTCCACTTGCGATGGCCAGTGGCCCCAGTTGGAGCATGCTGGAGCCTTGGATGGCGGCGAGAGTGACGAGGAGGACCACTACGAGTGCCCACGACCGCGGAGCGTTGGAGCTCGTGAGCGTCACCGATCCCAACCTCCGGGCGTAGACCCGGTGAATCGCCCATGTGGCATAGAGCACCAGAGGCATGACGGCGAGCGACACCCACAGCGGAATCACCCCGCTCTGGTGGACGGGGCTGATCATCGAGTTGCTGGTCGACGATTGAGGCGTCAGGTCGAGTACTGGTCTGGGAAGACTCAGAGCGAGTACCAGGAACCAGAGCCCGCTCGGAAGGAGGCGGAGTCCAAAGACGTGATGGAAGCGGTCTGCCAGGCTTCCGAGCCTGCGTGCGGCGTTGATGTCCTTCGCGTCCCTGGTCGTCTGCGCCATGACTTTTCTCCAACTAGTTTGAAATTCAAACCATAGCAGATGCGTTGATGCCCGTCAGGCGGTGGGCGGCCCGGTCAACTCGACGATTCGAGCGCGCGAAGGTGCTCGATGACCCCTTCCGCAAGTCCGTCCAAGGAATAGCCGCCTTCGAGGCACGACACGACGCGTCCGCCACAGTGGGCGTTGGCGAAATCGACGAGAACGTCGGTGACCCAGCCAAAGTCGCCGCCGTCGAGCCGCATCCCTCCCAGAGGATCGAGGTGATGTGAGTCGAAGCCGGCGGAGATCACGAGCAGTTGCGGGTCGAAGGTTTCGAGCTCACTCATCCAGCGGGTCTTGATCGCTTCGCGAAACGTCGTGCCGTCGGTGCCGGCCGGGAGGGGGACGTTGACGATGTGGCCCGGAACCGATTCGGTTCCGGTACCGGGGTAGAAGGGATGTTGGTGGGTCGAGCAGAACATCACCCGGCGATCGTTTTTGAAGATGTGCTCGGTACCGTTGCCGTGGTGAACGTCGAAGTCGACGATGGCGACGCGCTCGAGCCCGTAATGGTCGAGGGCGTGAGCCGCTGCCGCTGCGGCGTTGCCATAGAAGCAGAAGCCCATCGCCCGGTCGCGCTCTGCATGGTGTCCTGGCGGCCTTGTGGCACAGAACGCGCGCTGGGGGCCGCCGTCACCGAGGACCTGCTCCGTTGCCAGGATCGCCGCGCCTGCCGCGCGTTGTGCAGCCTCCAGCGAATGAGGCCCCATGGCGGTGTCCGGATCGAGTTGAATCAGACCCGACTCAGGAGAATGCTGGTCGACGTGATCCAAGTAGCTGGGCTCGTGGATTCGTTCGAGGTGCTCGCGTTTCACCAGCGGAGCTTCGGCCCACGTGGCTGAGTCCCGGTAGCCAGCCGACTGGATCGCATCCATCACAGCGGTGTGACGTTCGGGGCGCTCCGGATGACCGGGCGTCATGGCGTGGAGGGCGCAAGCTGGATGGCTGACGATCAGAAGCGACATGGGTTGGGACCACCTCCTGGTGTGAATAGTGACGCGGGGCAGCTGTGCCTGAGACGAATCGAGACCCTAGCTCATCTGCGCGGAGGGTGTGGAGCCCGTGAAACATGGATAAAACGGATCGTGCCAAGATGTCGACCATGACCGGGTCTCCTGGAACCTCGTCCCAGATCGCGCCGATCACCAACTCCGACTGCGAAGCAGCGGTCGACGTGTTGTTTCGGTCTTTTCACGGCGATCCGACTCTGCGCTGGTCGTTCGAAGCCGATCGCGAGGGCTACGACGATCGACTCCGGGCCTATCTACGGCTTGGTGACGAGTGGCATCGTGGACTCGGCCATCCCGCCGTCGCCGCCCTCAGTCAGAGCGGCGAGATGCTCGGCGTCGCGTATCTGATGAGCCCCGACATCGAGACCACGGAGCGTGATCTCGACCGCCTGATCGAGGATCTGCGGCGCGTCGTTGGTGACGGGTGTGCTGGCCGCTTTCAAAAGCAAAACGCGGTGGTCGACGACGCCAGCCCGGACTCCGAATCACATCTGTTGGCTCTCGTAGGTGTGATCCCTGAGGCCCAGGGGCAGGGTGTGGGATCGAAGCTCGTGTCTTGGACCCTCCGGGAGAGTGTCGACCATCCGGAATCCGAGGGAGTCTTGCTCGCGACCGGCACCGAGCGGAATCTCGTCTTCTACCGACGGCTGGGTTTCGAAGTGGTCGCCGAAGTCGACGTCGACGACCTCCACGAGTGGATTCTTTTTGCCGAAGCTCGAGAGCCCTCCGGAGGTTCCGCTGACGGCGCCAGCGATGCGAGTGGGAGGCGCGGCGGTGGAGCCTGACGTCCAGCTGGACGCGGAGCCGTTTCGTCTTCGGCCGTTTGCCCTGTCCGATTGCCCGGTGCACGTCGAGGCCGCACTCGAGTCGCATGCCGAGGTGCACCCCTGGCTCGGTTGGTGCCACGCGGACTACACGCTAGGCGAGAGCGAAGCGTGGGTCGCCTCGCAGATCGAGCGTTTTCGGGCCGACCTCGAGTATCAGTTTGCGATCTACGACGACGAGGGTGTCTTCCTCGGGGGCTGCGGCCTCAATCAGATCTCCCGAGAACACGGATTCGCCAACCTCGGCTACTGGGTGCGCACGTCTGCTGCCGGACGCGGGGTAGCCACCGCCGCGACCGTGGCGGTGGCACGTTTCGGATTCGAGCGGGTCGGGCTGCTGCGCATCGAGATCGTCGTCGCGCCCGGCAATGTCGGCTCAGAGCGGGTTGCCGAGAAGGCAGGGGCGGTCAGGGAAGGCGTCCTTCGGTCGCGGCTGCGTCAGCCGGCTGGCCCTTCCGACGCCATCATGTTCAGTCTGGTCCCGGGAGATCTGGAGTAGGAGCAGGCCCCTTCGGCAGACCTCAGGGTAAACCCTTCTTCAGACCTCAGGGTAAACCCTTCTTCAGACCCTTCGTCAGACCCCTTCGGCAGACCCCTTCTTCAGATTCAGGGCGGAGCTCAGGGCGGTGCTCAGGGCGGTGCTCGGGGCGGACCCTTCGGAAGACCTCAGGGCAGGCCATTGAGGATGTGGACGAAGCCGACGGCCTGGAGCCCGAAGGCGCCGTCGAGGGGGGCACCGATCACTAGGTCGTCGGCACCGTCTCCGCGAAAGTCGCCGGTTGCGAGCGCCCAGCCGAACCAGTCGTTCTCCTCGATCGTGCCAAAGACCCCCGGCATGTTCTGGTGCCAGGTGACCGGGCTCGCCAAGAGCCCACCCGAGGTCAGGCCGTAATAGACGTTGACCTGACCGGCGCTGCTGATGCCCTGGACATCGGCGAGCGGGATACCCACAGCCAGGTCGTCGCGACCATTGTCGGCGAAGTTGCCTGCAACAAGTGTCGTCAAGGGTCCGATGTCGAGTGGTGCCAGGGTCTGTGCCACCGTCGATGACAGGCCGGCCGGACCGCCCGCGAGGATCTTGATGTCGTCGGTGTAGCCGATCGCGAGATCGTCGCGAGAGTCACCGACGAAGTCCCCGGCTGCGAGAGAGAAGCCATCATGAGTCAGGATCTTGCTGGCACTCCAGGGGCCAATGCCGTAGGCGTTGCCGTAGATCACGAGGGTCCCGCCTCCGTATGCGAGCCGCGGCGACGTGGCCTTACCGAAGGTGACCGCGATGTCGGCGTAAGGATCGGGGTTGAAGTGGCCGACAGCGACGTTGTTGCTGAAGCGCGCGTTCTGGGCGAAGCTGATGCCGAATGTGTGCGCATGGAGCCACTGCTGGCTGAGCGGGTCGAGACCCTCGTCCGAGCCGTAGAGGATGTGCATGGCGCCAGCGAGCTCGTTGCCGAAGAGGTCTTCGCGCGGAACCCCGATGACGAGGTCGTCGCGGCCGTCGGAGTCGAAGTCTCCGACTGCGAGACGCTCGCCAAACCAATCACCTGCCTCGGCACTGTCGCTGATCCCCAGAACGTTCTGGTGAAACACCTGCTCGTTGTAGAGGATCAGGCCGAGCCCGTAGGCGCCGTAGAGGACAGTGACGGCGCCGGCCTCGACGACCGAACCGTAGTCCTCCAACTCCGCGGCGATCGCAAGGTCGTCGACACCATCGCCATTGAAGTCGCCGGCCGCGAGCGCGGAGCCGAAGCGATCCTGGCCGAGGTCGCCGGGAAACCCGGGCTGGCTCTGATACCACTGAGCGTGGTACGTCGCAGACAGCCCATTGGCGGTGCCGTAAAGGATGTGTAGGGAGCCCTCGGCGATGCCGCTCGGCGAGTCCCCTGATGCGCTGATCGCGAGATCGAGATGGCCGTCGCCGTTGAAGTCGCCGGCTGCAGTGGCATAGCCGAACGCCGCGCCTTCATGGAGTCCGCCGGGTACGTTGATCGCCGGCGGACTCGGATACCAGATCTGCTGGTTGGACGTGCTGAGTTGAGCGCTAGCGGTCACAGCAAGTGACAGGACGGCAAGAGTTGCGGTGGCGAAGGCGAGGCGAACCAGTCTGGCTGGCCGGCGCCTGGTCGGGCAGGTCGTCATGGCGAAAGCTCCTCGAGAGGGTCGTCGTAGTGGCGAGCGGAAGTGCTTCCGCAGTACCCCACGAAACGCTGCTCCAGCCTCGACCGCACGCAGCGCCATACCGAGAGATCGACGGCGCCCTCTACTCGTCTCCCGCCGTCCGGTCGGGGCTCTCTTGGGTGGCGCCGTGGATTCCATCCGGCAGCCGCACGTGGATCAGGCTGATACGTCCATCTCGGGTGGCTCAGCTTCGTCAACGTCGGAGCTCGTGGTCACCGCAACGAGGGCGTCGAGTACCTTCTGGTCGTACTGGACGCCCGCTGTGCGAGACAGTTCTTCGAGCGCCTCGCTGACGCTCAGCTGGGCACGGTAGGGCCTCGGCGAGGTCAGCGCGTCAAAGCTGTCGACGACCGCGGCAATTCGCCCGTCGAGGCTGATCTGCGATCCCGAGAGTCCGAGCGGGTATCCGCTCCCGTCGAGCCGCTCGTGATGCTCGCGTACGAACGTCAGTGTCGGCTTCAGATGGGCCAGTGGCTCGAGGATCTGTAGGCCGTCGTCGACGTGTTGCTGAATCACTCGGATCTCCTCTTCATCCAGAGGCCCTGGCTTGTCGAGGATTGTCCTGGGTACCGAAATCTTGCCGATGTCGTGCACGATTCCGGCGCGCCAGAGGGTCTCGCATCGATCGATGTCGAGCCCCAGGTTCTCACCAACCGCTCTGGCAAGTCGGGCCACTCGGTCCGAATGCCCTCGGGTCCAGGCCGACTTCATGTCGACGGCTCGCGCGAGTGCGGCGAGTGACTGGCGACTGTAGCCGCGGAGCTGACGCATCTGGTTGAGGTTGATGAGTGCCACGCCGATCAGCTTCGCGAGTTGATCGATCGAGTTGTCGCCTGGTGCGGGGAGCTCGTCGAGGATCGTCGACACGATGCCGGTAGGCTGGTGTTCGGTGCTGATGACCTGGACGCAGAGGTATCCCGGCAGAGCGTTGCGGAGCGCCGCGCCGAAGGGAGGCAGCTCCTCTGGAGAGCCCACGTAGCGACTCTGCTCGAGGTCGAGATCGCCAATCAGGTCCCGAGTGATGTGGGACAGCTCGGTCACGAGTTGGTCACCCTCCAGAACGAAGGTACGCGACTTCGCTTCGCTGTCGCCGAGAGCCAGTGTGAGGCAGGCACCGCGACAGGACCTCTCGTTGCCGAGGCGCCGGAGCGCCGTGGTCACCAGTTGCCGCTCGTCCGAGGACGAGAGCATGAGCTCGGTGATGTCTCGAGAGGCCTCGAGCGTTTGGAACTGACTCTCCAGGCGGGTCGCCATCACGTTGAACGATTCAGCGAGCTCCTGCAGCTCGTCGTCGGAGCTCACCTTGATCGGACTCGTGAACTCGCGGCGAGCGAGCTGTTGCGTGGCGTGCCTGAGGGTCTCGAGCGGCTCCAATCGTCGACGGAGTTGCATCAGTGTGATGAACAGAACGGAGAAGAGAGCTGTGAGCACGGCGATCGCAAAGAACAGATTGAGCTGCGCTGCTGGCGCCGTCAGGGTGTCATTGGCCTGCCAGGCCAGGACCGTGAGCTCGCGCATGCCGTCGAACCGCGGCAGGAGCAGGATCCAGCGGTGGCCGTCGTTGGACTGGCCGTTCGAGGTCCAGGTCACGTGGCTGCTGCCTTCGCCGAACTCAGGCAGCACGGGCTGCTCGTCGAGAGGAGTTGTCGTGTGAAGGACTCGCTGCTCGGCGCCGAAGAACGTCATGCTGACGTCTCGAGGGAGCACGGGAGCTCGTAGCTCTCCCCACCACAGCCAGTCGCTGTCGACCGCTGCCCAGAGGGCTCGCGAGCCAGTGTTGGCGTGCGCTTCGAGTTCCGGGATTCCCAGGAGCAGCATCCCGCTGGGATCGTCGAGAAGCGAGACTGTCGTGGCCTCGCCGAGGCGATCGAGGCTTCGTGGGCTAACGAGGTCGCGGAGCAGTGGCCGCCACTCCGGGGTGGTCTCGTCTTCGCCGACGGCGCGAAGAAACCAGATCTCTTGAAAGTACTGGGACAACTGCGGGGAGAGCGGGCCGCCCGATGCTGTGATCTGGAGTTGCGCTTCGAGGACCTTGAGGCGCTCGTCCACCTCCTGGGCTTGACTCCTGCTGAGGGCACTCAGCTCGTCGAGACCACGAGTCACGAGCTCCGCCGAAAGACGGCTCGAAGACAGCACAGTGTTGAGCGTGAGTGGGAGCAGGGATGCAAAGAGGAAGAGGACGAAGATCCTGCGACCGAGCTTCCCTCTGAGCAAAGGCTCTTGCCAGGTACGACTCATCAAACTGTGTCCGACGTCTAGGCGTCGGAAACGGATGGCAACAATGACTTGGGATTGCTAGTCAGTATGTCAGAACTCTCGGAAAGTCCTGTGTTGCAACGCGATAGCGAGTCCAGTGAAAGAGAGAGAATGCTGCAAGGGTCCTGTCGAGAATCAGCACAAAGGCTCCGCCTCTAGAGCCGGTCCGGGGCCGGGTATCCGAGCTCGTCGAGGAGCAGGCGTTGACTTCGTGCGGGCTTCAGCCGACCTCGGCACGCAGCCGGTCATGGATGCGCTCAGCCTCCTCGATCATGGCCTCGAGAGTCCTGGCGCCAGCCAGGAAGATCCCCGTCAGGTTGACGGCAAAATCGTCGAAGCCCTGGTCTTTCAGCCTCGCTGCGGTCGCCGCCACCCGGTCGGCGTCGGCGTAGAAGGTCCGGTCGTTCGGATCTTGCGAGCGCGGAGGCGGTGAGATCTGCGCCTGGAAGCCGAGCGACTCCGGATCGCGACCTGCTTCTTCGGCGTAGCGCTTGACCTGCTCGATCTTCTCTTTGCCGCGCTCGTAGAGATCGTCGTAGCCGACCGCCATCCAGCCGTCGCCGCGCACGCCGGCGCGTTCCAGCGCGGCGTCGGAGGCGCCACCGATCCAGATCGGCAGGATGCCCTGGGGTGGCTTCGGCTCCATGGCCATCGCCTCGACCTGGTAGTACTCGCCATCGAACGTGATCGGATCTTCGGTCCAGCAGACTCGCAGGAGGTCGATGGCCTCGTCCATGCGTTTGCCGCGATTGCGGAAGTTCTCACCCAGGGCCTCGTACTCCGACTCCTGCCAGCCGACGCCGACGCCGAGCCGCAGACGACCACCGGAGAGGGTGTCGAGCGAGCTGAACTGCTTGGCAACCAGCACCGGGTGTCGTTGGGGCAGCACGAGAACCTCGGTGCCGAGCCCGATCGTCTCGGTAGCGCCTGCCAGAAAGCCGAGGGTCACCACCGCCTCCATCAGCGGCATGGTCGCTGGATAACGACCGGCTGGTCGGGTGTTCGTGGGGTGCCCCATGACGACGTGATCGAAGAGGTCGGTGCGGTCGTAGCCGATCGCCTCGATCGCTCGGCCGAGCTTACGCACGCCGTGTGGCCCTTCTCGATACATGACGCTGGGAAACTCGACCGTGAGCTGCATACGGTTCTCCTGGACTCTGTTCCTGAACTCTGCTTTTGGACAGTGTTCCTGAACACTGTTCCTGGGCAGTGTCTTGAACAACGTCTTCCGACTGGGGAAAGGGCGAACGGATGCTAGATGACAACGCTTAGAATCATGGCTCTTCTCCGCCGTTTCCATGCACTCGAATGCACTCGGGTGCCCAGAAAGACCGCGGCTCCATCGCCGGCGACGCCTCAGATCGTCGAGTGCTGAGGCGCCGACTTGGGGACATGCTGTTGGCTCGGATCCGATACTTGCTCTCGTATCTGGCTGCGCTTCTGGCCAGTCTCGTTGTGGCCTGCGGCGGAGCCGGGGAGGGAGCGTGGCAGGATCGCAGCACTTCTGAAGTACCGCCCTGGCCGGAGCGTCCCAACATCCTCTGGCTCGTTGCCGAAGATCTCAGCCCAGTGATCCCGCCGTTCGGTGACGACACGGTCGAGACGCCGACGCTCTCGCGGCTGGCCGAAGAAGGAGTGCGCTACACCAACGTGTTCTCACCGTCGGGAGTCTGCGCGCCGAGTCGTGCCGCACTCGCCACCGGGCTCTACCCGGTCCAGCTGAACGCCCAGCACATGCGCACCGGTCCGTGGGCGTCGCCGCGCCATCCGGAAGATGCTGGCCCGTCGCGCATCCCGGAGCTGCCGTACTACGAGGCGGTGCCGCCACCCGATGTCCGCATGCACGGGGAGATCTTGCGGCGCGCCGGCTACTACACGAGCAACAACGCCAAAGACGACTACCAGTTCAGAAAGCCCGTGACCGCTTGGGACGCTAGCAGTCAGGAGGCCCACTGGCGGGGGCGTGCCCCGGGGCAGCCGTTCTTCTCGATCTTCAATCTCGGACTGACTCACGAGTCGCAGATCTGGGCGCGGGCCGAGCAGCCGCTGTTGCTCGACGAGGACGCAGACGTTCCGATACCGCCGTATCTGCCGAGGACCGAGGTGGCGGTGCGCGACGTGCGCCGCATGTACTCCAACGTCGTCGAGATGGACCGGCGCGCCGGTGAGATTCTGAGTCAGCTCGAAGAGGACGGCCTGCTCGAGGAGACCATCGTCGTCTGGTACACGGACCACGGCGGCCCGCTCCCCAGGCAGAAGCGCCTGCTCTACGACTCGGGCCTGCGATCTCCCATGATCGTCCGGTATCCAGGTCGCTGGCGGGCCGGGGAGACGGACGATCAGCTGATCAGCTTCGTCGACTTCAAGCCGACGTTGCTCTCCATGGCGGGTCTGGAGCCGCCGCGATACGTTGCCGGGCGGGCCTTCGTGGGGCCAGGTGAGACGACACCCAAGCGTCGATTCATTCACGCAGCCGCCGATCGCTTCGACGAAGCCTACGACGGCTCGCGCGCGGTACGCGACGGGCGCTTCAAGTACATCCGGCATCTCGACACGGAGCGGCCCTACTATCTGCCGCTCGCGTATCGCGAGCAGATGCCGATCATGCAGGAGCTGCTGCGGCTGCGTGACGCGGGTGAGCTCGACGCGGTACAGGCCCAGTGGTTTCGCGAACAGCGTCCAGCGGAGGAGCTTTTCGACACCGACGCGGACCCCCACGAGGTCGACAATCTGGCCGGCGACCCGACCTACGCAGAGACTCTGGCTGAGCTGCGCGCCGAGTGCGACCGCTGGATGACTGAGATGGGAGATCCCGGTTCCAGCGGACTCGAGGCCGAGCTCGAGCTCGTCGAGTCGATCTGGCCCGGGCTCGAGCAGCCGCGCACCGCGTCGCCGACCGTGACCTGGTCCGGTCAGGAGCTGCGCCTCGACAGCTCGACTCCGGGAGCGTCGATCGGCTACCAGGTTCTCGAGCAGGGGAGCGAGCCGGGACCCACCTGGCAGGTTTACGACGGTTCGGAGCGCGTCGAGGGTTACGAGGTGGTCGCGGTGGCTCATCGTCTCGGATACCTTCCGTCCGAGACGACGACGAGGCGCCTTGGCAGCGAGGAGAGTGAGTGATGAGACGACGAGCGATCCGGGACCGGTCTGGCGCCTTGCTGATGGGATTGGGGCTCGCCTTGGGCTGCGCTCAGGGTCCTGACGGGTCGGCGAGTGATGTCTCCACGGCGGGTGACACCAGCGCGAAGACACAGCCCAACATCGTGATCCTCTACGCCGACGATCTCGGCTACGGCGACCTGGGGAGCTACGGACACCCTGCGATTCGGACGCCCAACCTCGATCGTCTGGCGCGTGAGGGTCAGCGGTGGACGGATTTCTACGCGCCGGCGCCGGTCTGTTCGCCGTCGCGGGGGGCTCTGCTCACGGGTCGGTTGCCAGAACGTACCGGGCTCTACGGAAGGCGAATCGGAGTTCTCTTCCCGAACGACACGGTGGGCGGACTACCGGAAAGCGAAGTCACTCTGGGTGAGCTGCTGCAGGATGCCGGCTACGCCACTGCAGTCGTCGGTAAGTGGCACCTGGGTGATCAACCGGAGTTCTATCCGACGCGGCACGGCTTCGACAGCTGGTTCGGCATCCCGTACTCGAACGACATGGACTGGGAGGTCGGCTACGACTTCGACGAACGGCTCGCTGCGATGGCAGACGGTCAGACGGACTTCTCGGAGGACCGCGCCGCCAAGCGTGCTGCGTACTTCGACCCCAAGGTGGAGTACTGGAACGTTCCTTTGATCCGTACACGGAGGACCGCTGAAGGCTTCGAGGACGAAGTGGTCGAGCGCCCTGCCGACCAACCCACGGTGACGTTGCGCTACACCCAGGAAGCGGTGTCATTCATCGAAGAACAGAGTGACCGTGAGTCGCCCTTCTTCTTGTACCTGCCGTACACGATGCCGCATACGCCGCTCTTTCGCAGCGAAGAGTTCGTCGGTCGGAGCCTCGGTGGCTACTACGGCGACGTGATCGAGGAGATCGACTCGAGCGTCGGGGAGATCGTCAGTGCTCTGGAGCGCGCAGGACTGAGCGAAGACACGCTGGTCGTCTTCACGAGCGACAACGGTCCGTGGCTCAGCATGAATCTCCACGGCGGCAGCGCCGGTCTGCTCAACAACGGTAAGGGAACGACCTACGAAGGCGGGATGAGGGTCCCGGGGATCTTCTGGTGGCCGGGCACGATCGAGCCTGCCGTCACGAGCGAGATCGGGTCGGCGACCGACCTGTTTGCCACCGCCGCTTCGCTGGCTGGCGTCGCGCTCCCGGACGATCGTCCATACGACAGTCTGGATCTCTCCGAAGTGCTCCTGCGGGGTGGCTCTAGCCCTCGCAGTGACGTGGTGTTTTACCGTTCTGGTGAGCTACGCGCCTACCGCCAAGGTGACTTCAAGATCCACTTCGTGACCGAAGGTGCCTACGGTCTGCCTCCCGAGCGCGAGGAGCACGATCCGCCGCAGCTCTTCCATCTTGGTGAAGATCCAGCGGAGCGTTTCGATCGTTCGGCCGATCATCCGGATGTCGTGGAGCGCCTGATGCAGGCGGCGCGCGCGCACGAGGCGTCGTTCGATCAGGCCGAGCCCATCTTCGACCTCAGGCTCGAGGCTCCCGAGTAGCGCGAGCCGCCGTCGGCCTTGTCGCCCCAGGTCGGACGAGTCAGCTCTCGAGGCAGGCGGCCAGGGCGTCTTCCCAACGTGGCATCGGCGGGCCTCCGAGCGACTCGTACTTCGAGATGTCCAGCACCGAGTAGCTCGGGCGGCTTGCAGGAGCCCCGAACTCTTCGGTTGTGATGGCGTCGAGGTCGACGGTGATGCCAGCGAGCTCGAAGATGCGCGCTGCAAAGGTGTACCAGGTGGTCTCGCCGGAGTTGGTGATGTGGTAGGTGCCGTAGCGGTCCGTGCGG
>JANQPS010001363.1 GCA_028285365.1 Thermoanaerobaculia bacterium
TTCGGAAGACCGACAGGATCTCAGGGTCCCGTAGCCACCTCTGGAGCTCCGCCAACCATCTGCGTCGACGCTCGGTCTCCAGAGCCTCTGACGCCGCCAACGAACCACGACCGTCCCGCCGCGCCGATTCCTCCGCCAGCGTCAACGCGGCAACATCGACTCCTCCCTGGTCATCGAGCCACTCGATACCCTCCAGACAGCGATGGACAAAAACTCCTCGCTGGCGGGCGATGGTGCCAGTCGGTCGCAAGAGCTCGCGAAGATCGAAGCTCTCATCCGGGCGATGAGCCGAAGTCACTCCGGGCTCTCGCTGCGCGGGCCGGATGATTCGTCGGACGCGGCGCCGCCTGCGACGGCGCGGAATCTGCGGTTCGACTGCCTTCGGAGCGTCGTCGAGCGTGAGTCGATTCTCGTGCACGGACGCTTCCGGGGCTTCTGGCTCGCCGGACCTTGGAGGCGACCCGGCTTCGAACAGAGCGATCTCTCCCTCTCCCCAACGCTCTCGATCCTGTGCAGCGAGGCATCGCCGCAGCAGCTCCGCGAGCGTTTGCGAACGCACCGGTGAGCCACTCTTGGTGGTGCGCACTGGCTGAACCAGTAGGTGCAGCTGCTCCCGCGCTCGCGTCATGGCTACGTAGAGCACACCCAGATCGTCGGTCACGCGACGCTCGACCTCCTGGTCGTGAGCGAGGCGCAGCTCTTGGCTACAGGCTCGCACGACCTTCTTGGTCGCTCGGTGAATCGCGCTGGGACGCTCCGACTCTCGTTCCCGTCCCACGTCGACGACCGGCATCATCAACGCCCCGAGCCGACGCTCGAGCTCGCAAGCCACGACGATTTCGAACTCGAGTCCCTTGGCTCGATGGACGGTCATGACCCTGACTCTGGACGGCTCGGGCTCTTCGACCGTCGCCTGCGAGACATGAGACGCGAGCTCACCGGGCCCCGCACCCGGTCGAGCCTTCCAACTCGCCACCAGATCGAGCAGCTGCTCGAAGCGCCTCTGACGCCGACCACCGAGGTGTCGTGCCAGTGCGAGGCGCCAGTGTCCTATCAGCCCGAGAGGACCGCGCTCGAACCACTCTTCGCGGATCCGTCGGGCTACGGTGGTGGCCTGACCGAGACGGCGCAGCTCCAGGAGCTCGCCCAGCGGAGTGCTCATCACGTGATACGCCGACGCTGTGTCTCCCGGTTGTTCGGCCAGTCTCAAGGCGGACAGTGCGGCTGTGACGGCCGCATCGTCGAGGATCGAGCCGCCGCCCTCGCCGCTTGCCGAAAGCCCCAACGCCCTGAGTCGCGAGAGGAGTCGGAGCACGGTCCTGTTGGTCAGCGTGAGGACTCCGATCGTCCGGTCGGGAAAGCCGGCTGCGAGAGCTGCCACCCGCGCCGCAGCCACGTCGAGATGATCACGCGGCTGAGCGTCGATGTCGGGGTCTTTGTCGGGTTCGAAATCGGCCGCGAACTCGGCCTCCCAGATCCGTGACGTCCGAAGCGTGACGTGCCCCGCTTCGTCAGCTCTGTGAGTTTGGTGCTCGCCAAATCTCCCAGCAAAGCGGCTGATCGCCCTCGCCTCGGGCCCGTCGTCGAACAGCCGAGCTTCCACCATGCCGGCGAGCAACCGATTGACCGACTCGAGCACCGCCGGAACCGATCGCCAGCTCCAGTCGAGCTGCTCCAGGGTCCCGTGGACGGCGACCCGGGACTCCAGGTCTTCGAACAGCTGGACACAACCGCCACGCCAGCCGTAGATCGCCTGTTTCGGATCGCCGACCGCAAACAAGGTTCGACTGCCGTCTCCCCACGCGAGGATCTCTTCGACGAGCGGATCGAGCGCTCGCCACTGCTCGCGGCTCGTGTCCTGGAACTCGTCGAGCAGGATGTGCTCGACCCGCGCATCGAGCCGAAACAGAAGATCCAGTGCCCTCTCGCCCCCTTGCTGCTGAGCGAGCCACTCGAAAGCGCGAGGAAGGTCGCCGAACAGCAGGCTGCCCTCCGCATCGAGGCGTCGCGCCAGATGTTGGGTGTAGCGCTCGAGGACTCGCCACGTAGCCACCGTCTGCTCTCGCTGGATGGCCAGCAGAGCCGACTTCGCGTGCCCCACCAGCCGGCGATACGTCTGATCCAGCTTGGCCGGAACCGGTTTGCCTCCAAACACGACCTGCCCGCGGGCCTGGAGCTCCGTCACCTCCCCTTCGGACGTCTGGGCCTCCAGGATCTTGGCCGGAATTCCGCGTTCGAGGAGCATGTCCCAGGCCCCCACGGACGCCGCCACGACACTGTTCTCAATGGCTCGGCGGAACCGCTGATCGGTGCTCCACTCGACGGCCTGCGCCAGTGTCTCTTCAACAGAACGCAGCTCGTCGTCCTCGAGTGCGGTGTCGGGCACCGTCGGCCCGCTCCAGGTTTCCCGATTCGGAGCCTCGCGAAACAGATCGTGCAGTTCGAGGAGCGTCCGCTCCAGGCGTGGAGTCAACGATCTGCGTGCATCACCCCGATGAATCGCCTCGACGATGCGCACGAGCTCGCCGAAGTCGTCCATCGCCAGATCCGCCATCGCCGCTTCCAGAGCACTCGCCCGGGCGCGCTCGAACGGCGGGTCTGTCAGCGCACCCACGTGATGCAGGCTGTCGATCCCGAGATCGAGTCCAAACCCGCTGACGACCTTCAGAAAGAACGCATCCAGGGTCTCGATCTGCAGCCGATGCAGCTGCGAGCAGAGCAGCTCCAGCCAGCCAGCGACGATTTCCGGAGACTCACTCTCGAGTCCCAGTTCCTCGAGCAATCGGCTCGCCTCGGTCGAATCGAGGACTGCCCTCGCCAGGCGACCGAGAATCCGATCCAGAATCTCCCCAGCCGCTTTCCGGGTGAAGGTCGTCGCCAGGATTCGCTCCGGAGCCACGCCGCGAGAGACGAGAGTCAGGTAGCGCAAAGCCAGCGTGTAGGTCTTGCCCGTGCCGGCGTCGGCTCTGACCATCTGGTGCCCGAGCCTCATGGAGCACCTCGACTGGACACTGAGCCGGAACCAGTACCGGGCACGAGCTCCGCCGGACTCGGAGACAGCGTGTCGCCACTGACGAGCTCGAGACCGTCGACGTAGCGAGCAGGACTCGGCGGCCAGAAAACGCCACGTCGAACCTGGCGGACCACCTCGCGTGCCGTCTCGGTGGCCTCCGCAAGGTCACCCTCATCCCAGTCGGCGGCCAGGAGGATCGGCGACGTCGAGTCTTTCGAGATCGCCACCAGCGCCAGACTCGCTGGCCCTTCGAGACCGTTGGCGCGCGCGAGGCGCTCGTAGAGCGGCAGCTGGAGATCACTCCAACCCTCCCCGTCGCGATGACCCGACTCCGGGGTCCTGGCGCGGTCACCGGTCTTGTAGTCGATCAGTCGCCAGCCAAGCTGTGGATGTCGGTCGACACGGTCGATCCGTCCAGCGACGACCACCGGCTGCGAGTCGACGTCGAGCTCGACTTGGACAGGACGCTCAATCCACTCCCGCTCGATGACCCAGCCTTTACGCCACTCCTCCACTTGCCATCCGGCATAGCGGCGCATTCGCCTGCGAAGCTGCTCCAGCTGGATGCGCAGAATCGGAGGCAAGTCGTCGACGCTCGGTGCCAGCCGCAGTGCCACCACGCTCTCGAGCGCCAGATCGAGCTGCGCGATCAGCTCCCGCTCCTCCAGCGGACGATCGACATCGAGCGCAAATCGGCGCAGGGTCTCGTGCGCAAGCTGGCCAAACGCGGGCGCACCGAGCTCCGGCGCATCGACCGTTCCCGGGCTCAGCTGTGCGCAGTGCCTCAAGAAGAACCGATACGGACAGGAGAGATAGTCTCGAAACATCGTCACCCGCCATCGGTTCGGAGCCTGCCAATCGCTCTCCACCGCGGGAGGAGCGGGATCCCACACGTCGGGTGCAATCCGCGACTGCCTTCCCGTCCGCATCGTCGTTCCCTCTGCCCGGGTCAGGTACGACTCGACCGACCTCGCGAGGACGGCACCCCGACTCATCAACAAGAGTCGACTCGGCATCGCCGGCTCACCATCGCTCGGCGTGCGCGCCGCCAACAGG
This sequence comes from Thermoanaerobaculia bacterium, assembly GCA_028285365.1. GTDB lineage: Bacteria > Acidobacteriota > Thermoanaerobaculia > Multivoradales > Multivoraceae > JANQPS01. Next base: position 4,070 of record JANQPS010001363.1, read on the forward strand.
GTGACGGGGTCTCGACTGTGAACGAGCTGCTCGAGGAGAAAGGCATCTCGGGCCAGTCTCTTGGAGTCGTCCGTGAGTCCCAGGCGTGCGCGAGCACTGTCGGGCAAGAGCCCACGCGAGCGCGTTGGTATCGATCCCTCGTTCATGCCGACCACCGCGACGGCAGGTGCGTCGTCCAGAGCCAGCTCCAGCCAGCCCAGCACCTCGACGCCGCCACTCGGATTCGGGGCCGAGCCCTCCTCGACCAGCTCCCGGAGGAGCCTCATCCATGTTCTCGGTGCGACCACCGACGCCTCACCGAGGGCTCGGCACTGCTCGAAGAAGGTCCCGAGCGCCGAGAGACCACGCTCGGCTTCACTCCCGAACCTCCATGGCACGCCCAGGTCCTCCTCAGGCCCGAGCCTGTCTCCTTCGTCGAGTGAGTACAGCTGTTCGAGCGCGCCACACGCCAGTTCCGCCAAGGCCGCCAACGAAGCTCTCCGGTCTGCCACGAGCGGCAAGAGCTCACCCACGTGCTCGTCCAGCCTGCGCAGAGTGTCGAGAGCCAGGACGTCACCCGTCAAACGCCCTCGGACCCGATCGACGGCAGCAGTTTCGACGATTCGCTCGAGAACGCTGATCCAGTCGCGGTTGGCGACCGCGAAGCGAACCTGGGGATCAGCTTGGCGAGGAGCTTCCGACACGAGCTCGTCAGGTGCCATTTGCGCGTCCAACCACCTTTCGACGATCGGCACCCGCAGCACACGCAGCAGATCGCGCAATCGGCGCGACGTCCGGTATCGCCACAACATCTCGAGCGCGACGATCGGAGGCGAATCGGCAACCGACCTGAGAAACGGAGAGTGGTGCTCGACTCCGGCTCTGCTCAGAGCTTCCTCGACCAAGGGAGCAGCGTCTGGTTCGGAAACGACCACGGCCACCTCAGCCTCTTCGTAGCGAGGCGTGCGTCCGGAAGGAGACGAGGCTTCGGTCCACCGCCTGACCTCGCTCGCCAGGTGGTCGAGCTGCGCTCGTTGTGAATCCGCGATCACCACTCTCGCCGAGCCGAGATCCAAGGGGGGCATGGACTCGGCGCGGACTCGAGGGCAGCCCCAGTCATCGAGCCACTGGGCCTGCCTTTCGGGAGCACCGACGAGGCACGTGATCTCGCCACCAGCGTGCTCGAGCAGCTTGCGAAACAGCCGTGGCACTTCGAGTACGCCAAGCATCACGGTCGCGACATCGTCTGGCGAGATCGTATCCAGGAGATCGAGGCGAGCCCGAGACGGGCTCCGGAGTCCTTGCCTCTCTAGCGTGCGCTCGAACTCCAGCGACAAACTGAGCAAGGCGTCCAGGCGGGCAGGATCGACCGATTCGAGGTCTTTCAGGATGCGGCCGGCGACTCGCAGGTCGAGCCCCTGAGCCGCCAGCTCCCACTCGAGGTCTTCCAGCTGGCGAATGAGGCCAAACCGTTCCTCGAGCCGGGCCCGACCCTCCGGGTCCCGCGCTGTGGGGCCAATCAGCTTCTCGAGCACTTCCGGCGGAGCAGAGCCCAGGACTTGTCCTCTGAGCAGGGTGGACTCCACAATACCGGCCACGCGAGCCTGCGGTCGCCCCCTCGCGGCGAGCCTGTCCCAGAGACCTCCCAGCGTCAGGATCTCAGGGGGCTCGAAGCCGCGCAGACGCTCGGCGAGATGAGCCAACAGCAATCGACCCGCCCGTCTCCCAGGCACGATGACCCGGAGGTCGGACAACACCCGGTGGTCGTCGATCAACCACTCGGCTGCCGACGCCAAGAGCGGTCTCTCCCAGCCGAGAAACACACGATCCGGCACGCCGCCTCAGACCTCAGGCGAGTGGCGAACATCGAGGCCGATCGACCGGTACCGTGCCCGCGACCCTTCGGCTGCGGGAGTCACCCTCACGGGTCGGCGCCCTCGACGAGCTTTGGGAACGAAGGCTTGGTGGCGCCGTCCGAAGTCGCTCGACCTCGTTCAGCGTCGCGAGAAGCGATCTCGATCCGTCTTGCCTCGAGCGCGCCATAGGACTCGGGGCGACAGCTGGCCACCAGGACCTGGCACGATTCGGACACCTCCTGGAGGATGCCGCAGAGACCGGCCATTCGCGACGTGTCCGCGTTGACCAGTCGGTCATCCAGCAGAACCATCTGTCGCTCGTCGGTGGCCAGCAGCACCGCCAGTGCCAGCCGGAGCAGCACCACCATCTGCTCGTGTGTGCCGTGGCTCAGACTCTCGATCGGAATCTGACGACCACCACCGGGCTCGGCCACCCCGCGGGGCACGAGCTCGTCGTCGAGATCCAAGGTCGCGTACCTGCTCTGGGTCAACTCGCCGAGCCACCGGTTGACGAGGTCGGACACCGGCGGCACGAGAGAGGCGGCCTGTCGACTGCGATGATGACGGAGCAGGTTGCGTAGCAGCAGCGTGGCTTCGGAGTTCCGTACCAGGTCCCGGTGCCGGTTCTCCAGGCTTCTGAGCTCTCCCTCGAGATCACCGAGACGACCATCGAGCCCGAGTGACGCCACCTCTTCGACGCGTGCCATCCGATCCGTACCCGACTCGTCGAGCGAGTTCTTGACCGCCTCGAGCTGGCGTAGACGGGACTGCACCGCGGTCAGCTCACGACGAGGCTCGACGACCTCACGCTGGAATCTCTCACCGAGGTCTTCCACGACCCGGGTCCGCTCGGCAACCGTTCTCTCGATCTCGACGAGCGACTGCCTGAGCCCGGTCTTCGAGCCTGCCTCGTTCAGGCGCCGCCCCAACTGCTCGCCGAGCGCCGCCAGGTCGGCGCGCAGGGCGGCGCAGCGCTGAGACACCAGGAGCAGCTGCTCGTTGTTCTCGAAGCTCGTCTGCTGAGCCGACTGCTCCAGCTGTCGCTCCTCGGCGATGTTGCGCTCGAGCTCCAACTGTCGTCGTTCGAGATCCTCGAGCTCTTCCAGTGTTCGGTCCTCGGCCCAACCTTCCATGCCAGGCAGAACCGCCTGCGGACACCGATCACGGAGCGTCCGCTGCTCTCGCCGCAAGGCCGTGAGTCGCCCGGAAGGCTCACCTTCGCCGGCGTGCCCCAGCTCGGCCCTGCGAGCCTCGAGATCGACGAGCTCCCGCTCGAGGGAGACGCGACGTGTTCTGCGTTCGTCTAGCTCCCGCTCGTTCGTCGCGTCGAACCGGCGCAGCAGAGATGCCAGCTCGTCGGACAGCTGGGTGCGCAGGTCCTCGAGCTCGGTCGCCGAGTCGTCGCCACCCACGATCTCGAACTCAGCGCCACCCAACAGTAGGCGCGTGGCGCGGGTCAGGAGGTATTCACCGGTCTCCTGATCCTGCTCAGGGCTGGGCTCGAGCTCGATGTCGTGCTCGCCCGCGCGAATCACTTTGAGTCTGACGGCTGAGCTCCTGAGGCGCTCGCCGAGGCCATCGACCCGCTCTCTCAGCTGTTTCGCGCGCTCCCAAACGTCTTCGTCGGGCGCATCGAGCGTGGCCAGCTCTTCACGAAGACGCGCGATCGTCGCCGTCAACTCACGAGCGCGGCGATACTGCTGCTCGAGGCGGTCCAGCTCGAGCTCGACCTGTTCCAGGCGGACGCGCGAGCGCAGCACGGCGATCTGCTCGCGTAGAGACTCGAGGCGCGGCGCCAGCTCGTCCTCCCAACGCCGCGCATGCCGCTCGGCCGCTCGCCGGTATTCTCGGACGCCCACTCGCAGACCGGCCTCCTGCTCCTCGGAGTGACGCAGGTCGTCGCGTGCGCCCGCGATCCGCTCCTCGAGAGTGATGACCTCGCTCCATGATTGGCGCAGCTCACTCAGGCGTCGCTCCGAGCTCTCGAGCGCGCTTTTCGCCTCAGCGAGCTGGCGCTCCAGCTCAGCCGCGTCCTCGAGCCGACGTTCGAGACTCTCGAGCTGGGCCCGCTCCGAACGGAGCAGCTGGTCGTTCTCGCGCTGGCGGTCCTCGACGGTCGCAAGCTCTTCGCGGTACCTCGACGCGCGTTCGAGCTCTCCGCCGCGGGCACGGATTTCGGCTCGGACTCTCAGGATCTCGGCCTCGACACGAGAGC
>JANQPS010001369.1 GCA_028285365.1 Thermoanaerobaculia bacterium
ACGCCGAACCGGGCCGCGCGGTTAACCCGGTCGACAAGCTGGTGACGTCTGCCGAAAGCCCGAGTTCAGAGGGGCCGACTGATTCGCTTCGGCTTCGAGAGCGCCGCCAGCCATGGTTCAGGGTTCAAGCCATGCGTCGGTGGCTGCTCGAGCTCGTCTGTATGCGACTTCGAACGTCGTCTGAAGTCGCACGATACGGTCGGGATCTGCCCCGCCGAGGTAGGTCACCGACATGGAAGCGCGTGTCATCTCGTTCAAGCGACCATAAAAGAGGGCCTCCGTTTGATCCGGCATCGGACTAGCCTCGCGCATTGCACCAACGAGCCGCCCATAGGCTTCTCCTAGGAGAACGGCATATCGCTCGTCACGAGTCTCGTTGTCGAGGTTTTGGTCCCCGGTACCTGGAGCCATGTTGTTGAGTTCCTCGAAGATTCGCGCGTGCTCTCCAGCCAGCTCCACGGTGATGGGCAGATCGGGATCTACGCCCATCTGTAGCAGGTAGCCGGCGTACGACCCGTTTCCGGTGTCGTAGAACCCTTCCGCCGTTCCCAGGAAGGCGCTGAATACGTGGAAGAACGGAATCGACCATCCGTTCAGAGTGGTCGCCATCCTCGGCGAAGGGCTCTCTTGTGCTAGAGCAGTTCCAGAGCCTGCGAGAACGACTCCAAGGGCGACGCATGTCAGCAAAGACCTGGTTGACATCGGACTACGCGAGTTCGAGCTAGCCACCGTTCTGCATGAGCGCGACCACCAGGCGCACCGTCGTGAGGACGAGCGTCGACGCCCCGATCAGAATCCCGACGTAGGTCAGGAGCTGATTCCACGTCACGCCCTTGTCCTTGCGCAATCGCTGAGCCCCTATGGGCTGGTAGCTTGCGGGTTGTGGCAATCCGATCGTCTTACGTAGCAATCGAGCCACCGCTCCTGCTCCCACAACATGTGCAGCAGGGACTCGCGCGCACGATACCCGTGGCTCTCGTGCGGCAGCATGACGAGCCGTGCGGTGGCGCCGTTGCCCTTGAGCGCTGAATAGAAGCGCTCGCTCTGCATGGGGAACGTCCCGGAGTTGTTGTCGACGCTGCCGTGGATCAGCAGGATCGGCTCGTTGACCTTGTGGGCGTGCATGAAGGGCGACATGGCGAAGTAGATCTCGGGAGCCTCCCAGACACTCCTCTGTTCGGCTTGGAAGCCGAACGGGGTGAGGGTGCGATTGAACGCCCCAGAGCGCGCGATGCCGGCGGCGAAGAGATCGGAGTGTGCGAGCAGGTTGGCGGTCATGAACGCACCGTAGGAGTGCCCGCCGATGGCAATCTGATCGCGGGTGGTCACGCCGCGCTCCACGACGGCGTCGACGGCGGCTTTGGCGCTCCCGACGAGCTGCTCGACGTACGTATCGTTGGGCTCCTGGTCGCCTTCGCCGATGATCGGCATCGCGGGACTGTTGAGCACGGCGTAGCCGCGCGCGAGCCAGATCAGCGGCGACCAGTAGTTGATGCGGTTGAAGCGGTACGGAGAGTCGCGCACCTGACTGGCGGCCGCGGCGCTCTTGAACTCGCGCGGATAGGCCCACATGAGCATGGGCAGTGGGCCGTCCGTGGCTTCGTAGCCTGCCGGGAGGTAGAGCGTCGCGGTGAGCTCGACGCCGTCGTCGCGCTGATAGCGAATGATCTCCTTGGAGATTCCGGCGAGTGAAGGAGTCGGATGCTCGAAGCGGGTGAGCTGGCGGAGCTCCCCGTTCTCCAGGTTCCTGACGAAGTAGTTGGGCGGATCGTCGGGTGACTCGCGACGCGTGAGTAGACGGGTGGGGTGGCCGGAGTCGCCGCGCGCCAAGACCTCGATGGGTTGCTCGTAGACCGGGGCTTCGGAGCGGAAGAGGCGCTCGCTCTGGCCGTTCGTCAGATCGAGCACGTCGACGAACGGACGGTCTCCT
>JANQPS010001371.1 GCA_028285365.1 Thermoanaerobaculia bacterium
CGACAGCGTCTGGTATGAGATGGCCGCGAGCATGATCACGCCCAGGACCATGCCCACCGGCGCAACCCACAACAGTTCGTAGCCGAACACTGCCCCGGCAAATAGTGCGGACGCCGCCGTGCCGCCTCCGAGAGTCATGGCGCTCTGCAGGTACCCCGGGCCAATCATCCGTGCGTAGGTACGGAGACGCTGACTCAGCGGTGCATCATCGACCCCGGCCAACAGCCGTTTCTCGGCAGCAAGGGCCTCCGGGGCGGGCGGCTGCGTCATGCGCAAGCCTTCGCGAACGTTGTCGAGCCGGTGCTGGTCAGAATCGCTCACGTGCGCTTCTTAACATGTTAGCCATCCTCGTCACCACACTATTGCGCCCCTGGACTCGGGCGAGCACGTCCAGGGAGACGAGAGCGGTTCGCACACATCCCCTCCAGCCTGCAGTCACCCTTCCTCGACACCCCGTGGCTCAGAACACTGTTACTGAGCGGTTTTCCGGTTCCGTAGGAGCGGCAGGAACCGTGGCACCGTTGCGCAGTACTCCAGATAGGGCTGACCAAACCGCTCTCGCAGCTCTCGCTCTTCCATGAGCACGACGACGTAGAGGACCGGCAACAAGAGGACCACCTGAAGCCAGACGCCGGCGTAGTTGGTCATGAGGGCCATGCTGGAGCCGGCCAATGCCACCACGAGGTACCGAGGGTTTCGAGTCCGAGCGTACAGCCCGTCGGTGATCAACCGCCCGGGATCGTCGCCCGAGACCTCAGGAACGCCGACGAGAGTCTTCCGGCTGAGCTTCTGGCTGACCTTGAACTGAAGGAGGATCGTGCTGGCGTAGAGAACGACACCCAGGCTGAAGGTCAGAACGTTGAAGCCGAGGTCGCGAAGCAGGAGCGCGTCGCGGATCACAAAAAGCCCGACCATCGACAAGGCGAGCATGGTCATCACGAGGCCCAGCGCGCGACGCGCGCCGAGACGGCGCCAGAACGCCGCAAACGGATGGATCACGAACCAGTAGGCCATCGCTCCGGGCAGGCTGATGACGAGCAGAACGGCGATCCAGTAGCGCAGTCCCGGAAGCACGTCGGGATCGAACCAGGAACCTGTCACGAGCCGCACCACCTTTCTCGGACGACAAACCGCCCGCAGGGCGTCCAGGAGACCAACTACGAGGCCTTGAGCCTCACCGCGCCATCGCCTCCGCGTCTCGGGAATTCTGCCACCGGAGGCCTCAGACCTCCCACCAAGACTCCAGCGCGACGGATGGCGCCGGAGCCGGGCGCCACGAATGGCGCTACGGATAGAGTCACGTCTTCCGCGAATCCCTTCGCGACGTGAATCAGGGGCCAGAGTCATGCTGCAGCAGCGAACCACTACCACGATGAAGCCGAGACGCTCCACCCTCGCCCGAAGCCTCATCGTCGTTCTCGTCGTCACTTCGGCCGCGATCTCGACCAACACGGCGTTCGCACAGCGTGGCGACCGCACCGGCGTCGAAATGAAAGAGGTGTGGAAGGAGCTCGACGTGCCGGAGGCGCCTGTCTTGTCGCCGTCGGAGGCGCTGGAGTCGTTTGCGGTCGCTCCCGGGTTTCGGGTCGAGCTGGTCGCAGCCGAGCCCCTGGTCGAAGATCCGATCACTCTCGACTGGGACGAGCAGGGACGCTTGTGGGTTGTCGAGATGCGCGGGTTCATGCCCAACGTAGACGGCGAAGGTGAGCAGGAACCGGTGGGCCGGGTCGTGGTGCTGGAGGACACGGACCAGGACGGCGTCATGGACGAGGGCACGGTCTTCATGGACGAGCTCGTCCTGCCACGCGCGCTGGCCCTGGTCGACGGCGGAGCCCTCGTCGCCGAGCCACCCAACCTCTGGTTCGCTCGCGACACCAACGGCGATCTCGTCGCCGACGAGAAGGTCAAGGTCGCGGAGTACGGCGACCCCCACCCAGATGCTCTCGAGCACACCGAAAACGGACTGTTGTGGGCGCTCGACAACTGGCTCTACAACGCCAAATCGGATCGGCGCCTGCGCTGGAGCGGCGGCAAGATCACCGAAGAGCCAACCCACTTCCGCGGTCAGTGGGGGATCAGCCAGGACAACTACGGGCGCCTCTACTACAACACCAACTCACGAACCCTCTACGGCGACCTCATCCCCTCTCAATACGTCGAGCGCAATCCGAATCTGCGCTACCAGGGACAGCCCGAGGGTCTCAACCTCACCGTGGTGCCCAACGAGCTGGTCTACACGATCCGAGTCAATCCCGGTATCAACCGGGGCTACCAGGAGACCATGCTCCTGGACGATGGGCGACTGGAACGGACGACTTCAGTCGCCGGTGTGGCCATCTACCGCGGCCATCAGTTCCCCGCCGAGTACGTCGGCGATGCTTTCGTCCCGGAGCCCGCGGGCAACATCGTGACTCATCATCGCGTCCGCGAAGTTGGTGCGTCGCTGCTCGCCGAACACATGCTCTACGACGACGATCGCTGGGGGAAACGCGAGTTCCTGGCGTCTAGCGACGAACGCTTCCGACCCGTCGACGCAGCCATCGGTCCCGATGGCGCTCTCTACGTCGTCGACATGTACCGAGGCATCCTCCAGCACGTCCGCTTCGTGACCACTTTCCTGCGCAAGCAGATTCTCGAACGTGGACTCGACAAACCTCTCGGACTCGGCCGCATCTACCGGATCGTGGCGCTAGACCAACCGATCGACCACTCGCCGCCACGTCTCGGTAGCACCAACGAGCTCGTGACCGCGCTCTCAGATCCCAACGGATGGACACGCGACACCGCCCAACGTCTCCTCGTCGAGCGTGCACCACAGGACGCCATACCCGAGCTCAGGGCGCTTGCAGCCAGACGTGCCGGCCAGAGTGACCGCGCAGAGCTCGACGAGCTGGCGAGCATCCATGCTCTCTGGACTCTCGCCGGAATCGGGCGAGGAGCGCTCGACGACACAACCCTCCAGGCGGCACTGAACGACGGCGGAGACCGCCGTCGCGCCAGTGCTCTCTGGGCCCTGTCGGAGCTCGAGCCATCACGTCGTGATCGCTTCGCAACGTCGGTCGCAAAGGCCACGGCCGACCCCAACACTCTGGTCCAGCTCCAGGCCCTCCACACCCTCGGCGATCTGTCTCGCCAGTCCAAGATCGGTGACTCGACCGTCGAGGCTCTCCAGCAGCAACTTCTCGATCGCTTCGCCGACGAGCCGCTCCGTCGCCAGGCGATCGCCACAGGGCTTCGCGACCACGAGGCCAACGCACTGGCAACCCTCCATCAAACGCGTTCGAAACGGGAACTTCACGACCTGGAGAGCTGGCTGGCAGCCGCCGCGCTGCGCTCCCAAGATGAAGACAATCAGCAACGGCTTTTTGCCCTGGCGAGCGACATGCGCAAGAAGAAGCGACTCCAGCTTCTCGAACAGCTGGCGGAGGTCACGGGGGAGTCCGACTTCGGGACTCGACGCTTGAGCCAGACACCGGCCCTCCTGTCTGCCTCGCTACCGCCGAAGCATCGAGCCCTCGTCGCCCAGATCAATGAGCATGTCGTCGTTGGCCCTCGAGACGGTCGAGAAACAGGCACCGCCTCCGGGAATCCGTCCGAGACGTCGCCAGACGCCGCGATCATCGCTCAGGGACAGCGCCTTTACTCAGCGTGTCAGTCCTGCCACGGCCGCAGCGGTCAGGGCCAACCCGGCATGGGCCCGAGACTCGTCGAAGCCACCTTCATCCAGGGCGACCCCGACAACCTCGTGCGCATCATCCTGAACGGTCTCGAAGGACCACTCGAGAGCAACGGCGAGAGCTGGAACGACATCATGCCCGGGTTTCTCCAGGATCGGCGCTTTACCGACGATGCGGTCGCCGCCCTGGCGACCTTCTTGAGACAGTCCTGGGGACACTCGGCGACCCCGGTGTCGCCCGAGGCCGTCCAGCGCCTCCGCCCCGAGCTCGGCGGGCGGCAGGTCGGTTGGACGGTCGAGCAGCTCGAGGAGCTCGGGAGTGGGGCGCACGCGAACGCAGACCACTAGACCAGCCCATGGTTCCAGCGCGAAGAACTGCCTCTCGACGGGCAACCTACCGACGGCGAGCTCCGTAAGCACAGCAAGAGCGCAACCCCTGGCACCTCGTAGCGAGTCGCACCGCCAGGGTCAGCAAAGATAGGCTGGCGACAGCCGCGAGCGAATCGAAGCGAGGCCCGCGTCACCCGCACCCGCCCACTCGCCGCTTGCCAGCGAATCGACCCGAACCCAGTCGCCCCCAATCCGCCGTCAGCGTCCAGCCGCAGCGTGTCGTCACCTTCGTCTAGCCGCTCGACGCCAGCCAACAGCCCAAAAAATAGCACTCGGATATGAACCACCGGAGAAGCACCGTGATGAGTCAGCAGGCCCCTTATCGACGGCTACGAGCGCCGTTCCAAATCACTCAGATTGCATTGGCGACTGCCTTCCTGGTGCTGCTCGGCGGGGCGAGCCATGCGGTTGATCTCCAAGACACCCGGATGCTCACCCATCCGGCCCTCAGCTCGCAGTACGTGGCCTTCAGCTATGCCGACGACCTCTGGATCGCTCCCAAAGAGGGTGGCACGGCTCGCCGCCTGACCAGCGCGGTCGGCGCCGAGCAGTCGCCACGCTTCTCACCGGACGGGCAGTGGATCGCCTTCTCGGGTGAGTACGACGGCAACGTCGACGTTTTTGTCATGCCGGCAGCTGGAGGGGTCCCCCGCCGACTGACCTGGCACCCCGGACCGGACCTCGTCCAGGACTGGAGTCCGGACGGCTCCAAGATTCTGTTCGCATCTCAGCGCACTGTGTTCACCAACCGCTACATGCAGCTGTTCGAGGTCGACAGAGACGGTAGTTTCCCCGAACGACTCCCCATCCCCAACGGTCTGCGCGCAAGCTACTCTCCCGATGGCCGCCATATCGCCTACATCCCGATACAGGAGCGTTTTGGCCAGTGGAAGGGGTATCGCGGCGGCACCACGTCGCGCATCTGGATCTACGACCGTGGCGACCACTCCGTCGTCCAGGTTCCGCAGCCCGAGGGACGTTCCAACGACACCGATCCGGTCTGGATCGGCAGCCGCCTCTTCTTCCGTTCCGACCGCAACGGTGAACTGAACCTGTTCTCGCTCGACACGACGGTGACGTCACCGACCGTCGATCAGGTCGAACAGCACACCTCGTTTGGCGACTTTGGTATCGAGCTCGTCTCATCCAGTCAGGACGAGGTCGTCTTCGAGCAGGCCGGCTATCTGCACGTCTTCGATCCGACGCGCAACCAGACCAAGCGACTCCAGATATCGGTCGCCGCAGATCTCGTCGAGCACCGCGCCCGCTGGGTCGAAGGAGCCGAGTGGATTCGAGGCGCTGACATTTCGCCGAGCGGCGCACGAGCGGTCTTCGAGTATCGAGGCGAAATCCTCACCCTGCCGCGCGAGAAGGGCGACAGTCGCAACCTCACGCGCTCCCCCGGGGCTCACGAGCGCTCGCCCTCATGGTCCCCCGACGGCAGCACGATCGCCTACTTCTCCGATGAAAGTGGTGAATACCGCCTCCACCTGGCGCCACAAGACGGTCGCGGCGAGGTCCGCGCGCTCACCGTCGAAGGCAACGGCTTCTACGACGCCATCGAGTGGGCTCCCGACGGCAAGAAGCTCAGCTACACCGACAACTCCCAGAGTCTCTTCTGGCTGGACGTCGACTCCGGGCGGAGCCGGAAGATCGCTAGCGAGCCCTACTACCGACCGGGCCAGGGCCAATGGCTGGACCGCTCCTGGGCGCCGGACTCGAAGCAGATCGCGTACACCGTGCACACCGACGCGTCGATCCAGCGCGTCTGGGTCCACGACATCACCACCGGTCGGTCCCGGCCCGTCACAGACGGGTTGAGCGAGGTCTCCGAACCGGTCTTCGACAAGAGCGGCAAGTACCTCTTCTTCTTCGCTTCGACCGACGCCGGTCCCGTCAAGCACTGGTTCGCGATGTCCAACGCAGACGCAAACGTCAGCAACAGCATCTACGTCGCCGTGCTCAGCTCCGACGAGCCGTCGCCGCTGGCGCCGGAGTCCGACGAGGAACCGGTCGAGGACGCGGCAGGCGAAGACGGCGAGAGTGACACCGACAGTACCGAAGACGCCGAAGACGAGAGCGCGGACGACAAGGAGGATACCGAGAAGGAGGAGACCACACGGATCGACTTCGCGGGCCTTCAGGACCGCATCCTGGCGCTCCCCGTCGAGCCTGGACTTCTCCTGGACCTGCGCGCTGGCGAGTCGGGTCGCATTCTCTACCGCCGTCGCAACCCGGCAAATCCGCAGAGAACGTCACTCGAGACCTTCACCTTCGAGAGCCGCGAGACGACCACGCTCAGCGACAACGTCGCTGGCTACACCACGAGCTCTGACGGCAAGCAGCTCCTGTTCACCGACGGTAACCGCTGGGGCATCACCAAGGCTGGCGGCAAGATCTCGCCCTCGGACGCCGGGCTCGACGTGTCAAAGCTGCGGGTACGCATCGAGCCGACCAGAGAGTGGCGTCAGATCTTCGACGAAGCCTGGCGGATCAACCGCGACTATTTCTACGACCCGAACATGCACGGTGCCGACTGGCAGGCCATGGGCGAGCGGTACTCGCCGCTCCTGGACCACCTCTCGACCCGCGGGGATCTCAATCGACTGCTGCGATGGATGTCGAGCGAGCTTGCGGTCGGACATCACAACGTCTTCGGCGGCGACGAGCGCGACGAGGCGGATCGTGTACCTGGCGGGCTCCTGGGCGCCGATTTCGCCATCGAGAACGGTCGCTATCGCTTCGCCAAGATCTACGGCGGGCTCAACTGGAATCCTGATCTCCGCTCGCCGCTGACCGAGCCAGGAGTCAGCGCCGAAGAAGGCGACTACATCATCGCCGTCGACGGCCGTGAGCTCACAGCCGACGAGAACATCTACTCACGCTTCGAGCACACCGCCGGCACCGCCGTCGAGATCGAGATCGCCAAGGACGCAGCTGGTGAAGACTCTCGAACGGTCAAGGTCGTGCCGATCCGCAACGAGTACCAGCTTCGCAACCGCGACTGGGTCGAGGGCAATCTCCGGAAGGTGGACAAGGCCACCAACGGCCGCGTGGCCTACGTCTATGTGCCCAACACCACCAACCAGGGTCACACCTACTTCAAACGCTACTTCTTTCCGCAGGTCAACAAGGACGCCATCATTGTCGACGAGCGCTTCAACGGTGGAGGCCAGGTGGCCGACTACTACATCGACCACCTGCGAAGACCTTTCATCAGCCACTGGGCGACTCGCTACGGCAACGACATCAAGACGCCGAGTGCGGCCATCTTCGGACCCAAGGTGATGATCATCGACGAAACCGCAGGGTCGGGTGGTGACCTGCTGCCCTGGATGTTCCGCAAGCTGGAGCTCGGCCCGCTGGTTGGCAAGCGGACCTGGGGTGGACTCGTCGGAATCCTGGGCTTTCCGGTGCTGATGGACGGCGGACTGATCACCGCCCCGAACCTGGCGATCTGGACCGAGGACGGGTTTGTCGTCGAGAACGTCGGGGTTCCGCCGGACATCGAGATCGAACAGTGGCCTGCCGACGTCATCGCGGGTCGCGACCCGCAGCTCGAGAAGGCGATCGAAGTCGCTCTCGAGCAGCTCGAGGCGAATCCACCCAAGACCTATCGCAAGCCCGCCTATCCCATCCGGGCTCTGCCGGGCGCCCGCGGCCAGCGCTGATGTGTCTCTCTCGCGGCCGGCTCGCCGAGCTGATGATGACCCTGGTCATCGTCACTGCCTGGCCGGCCGCGAGCGCCTCGCAGCTCGACGTCACGTACCTGGCCAACGCCGGATTTCTGCTCGACGACGGCGAGCACAAGGTGCTCGTCGACGCACTGTTCGGCGACGGACTCCGTGGGTATCCGCGGGTTCCGGAGCCGACGCGATCCATCTTGGAGGGAGCCAGACCACCCTTCGATGATGTCGACCTCGTGTTGGCCACACATCATCATGGTGTCCACTTCGATCCCGATGCGGTGACGAGGTTCCTGATCGCCAGCCCTGGAACACGATTCGTCTCGACGCCGCAGGCCGCGTTGCGGCTGGAAGGCGTGACCCAGTGGTCGAAGATCAGCGAGCAGGTCCTCGCGATCCTTCCCGACGAGGGCAGCGTCGAGACCGTCGAGCTCCGAGGCCTCGAACTCCAGATCATGAACCTGCACCACGGCCGCAATCGACGACCGCCGGTCCAGAACCTCGGTTTCCTCTTCGATCTGGGCGGACAGCGGATCCTCCATGTCGGCGACACCGAGGTCGAGCGCCGCGACGTCGAGACCCTGAACCTACCCTCCTTCGACGTGACCCTCGGGCTGCTGCCGACCTGGTTGCTCAGCTACGAGATCTGGGCCGACGTCGTCAAACACGACATCCAGCCCGAGCACATCATCGGCATGCACATGACCACCCGTGACGCACCAGCTTCGTTCTACGGTCCCGGCGGCAGTTACGCAAAACGCCTGCAGAGAATCGGGCAAAACTTCCCACACGCCCGCGTCGTGACGGAGCCTGGAGTGGTCCTGAGGTTTCAATAGGAATCACCAGTCGATCGCGCGAAGTGGCACACGGCCAAGAGGTGGCGGCGTTTGGATCTCAGGGTGCACGATCGCAACGCTCTCCCACCCGTTTCACACGCTCATTGAGCCAACCCCCTTCCTGGTTGAGCTCGGGGGAGCGCTCAGCGAATTCGTCGACGAGCCTCAGCGCCTCCGGGCAGCTACCACTGCGAGCCCGCGCCTCGGCGAGAAGCACTTGAGCCTGCAGTGTGACCGAAAAGCCTGGTCCCGACGACTCGAGGAGTGCCTTCCAAGCCTCTTCGAGACGCAACTCGGCTCCGGCAATTCCCAGTTCCAGCTCGCTTGCACCAAGGAGTGCCTGAGCGCTGGCGGCCGTTGGATTGCGCAGCCCTAGCGCGTCGACGGCACGTGGCGCGACTTCGGATAGCGAGTCGAAGGCTTCACGATGGCGATGGGTTCGCAAGAAGAGCTCACCCAGATTGATGACCTGAAGCAGAGTCACCTGGGCGTCGGGCCCGATGGCCTCCGCCGCCAGGGCGTGAGCCTCCCGAAAGAGATCCTCGGCTACTTCCAGCTCCCCCAGCTCCATGCGATGAATGGCGTGGTTGCCCAAGACCACCGCAAGAGTCGCGCGCCGCTCCGGAAGATCTCGCAGCAGCTCGATGAGCCTGGCACCTTCGCCTGCGGCCTCTCGATAGCGAGCCTGATAGCCCAGTGCCGCGGCCAGACCGGCGCGACACGTTGCGCTCTGCAGCGGATCGTCGAGCCAGTCGTCGAGGATCTCGACACATCGCCTGAAGAGGGTCTCGGCTTCCTGCGGGCGGCCTTGGAGATCGAGGGCGATCGCGTAGTTGTGGAGCACCGCGAGAGTGTTGCCATTGCGCTCACCGTCTACAGCAAGCTGACGCTCCAGCAGGTCGGCGTACATCGGCTCGGCCGCTAGCGGATCTCCACTCCTCGAAAGCACGTCGGCGAGTTCCAGTTCTGCCAGACGGCGAGAGGGATCGAGCTCCCACTCGTCGCCTGGACGCAGCTGCACAGCCTCGCGCAGGGTCGCCAGCGCGGCCTCGTGGTCACCCTGACGTTCTTCGAGTCTTCCCAAGTAGACTCTTGCGTCGATTCGGACGGCGGAGTCTCTGGAGAACCGCTCCTCGTAGTCGAAGAAGTCATCGATAAGGCCCTCGGCCTCTTCGAGCTCGAAGCGACTGATCAGCGCATTCGACAGACTGAGACCGGCCCACAGCGCCTCGTTCGACTCGGGGCCATGCGACTTCCGATAAGAATCGTACGAAGAACGCAGCGCCGACTCGGCCCTGCTCGTCATCCCCAGCTGGAGCCAGGTCGTGCCGAGCACTTCCAGCGCCCGGGCCGCCACTCCTGGCTCCACCTCACGCAGGCGCTCGAGCCGAGACTCGGCGCCGTCGAGCACTTCGACGAGCTTGACGCCCGGGCCATCCGCAAGCAGTCGCGGCGCCTGCAGCGTCTCACTCAAGAAGTCGCCAACCGCCTCGGCCTCACGAAGCGCCAGCTGCGCTCGCTCCTCGGAGCGCACGGATCGTAGGTAGCCAATCGACGCGAGCACCAGCCCTGCCGCAAGGCTCACCACGACCGCGAGATACGCCGCCCGCCGACGAAGGCGCGCCGGCGCCGTCTCGATCCACTCGAGACGCGAGATCACCTCTTTCATGTTGGGGCGTTCACCGGGAACACGCGCCAGCAGGTCCCTGACCACTTGGCGCAAAGCCCACGGCACCTCGGACGGGAACTGCAAGTCTGCGGGCCGCATCGCCTCGACCAGCTCCGCGAGCTCCACGAGTCTGTCAGCCGGCGGTACCGTCGCACGACCGGTGAGCATCCGATAGAGCACCGTACCCAACGCATACGCGTCGCTCTCCGGCGACGCGGACGCGCCCGCGAACAGCTCCGGCGCCATCACCGCCGGCGTCCCGTAGAGCGGCGCCGATCCGGAGGCTGCCTCAGTCCCGGCGCCGAAGTCCATCAAGACTGCGCCGAGCCCAGGCTCGATCATGATGTTGGCGCCCTTGACGTCCCCGTGGACGAGCCCGGCATCGTGAACGGCTGCCAGTGCTTCAGCCAGCTCCGATCCCAGCTCTAGGACCTCGAGAAACGTGAGCCGTGCGCGCCTGTCGAGGACCTCGTCGAGGGTCTGCCCCTCCAGCAAGTCTGCCCATAGGCCCACCAGGCCCTCATGGACGTCGGCACCGTGAACAGCCAGCACGTGCGGATGACGCACGCGCGCGAGCCGGCGCGCTTCGTCGATGTAGTTGCGCGCCCGATCACTCGACGTCTCGGGACTGCGCAACTTGAGCGCAACTTCGCGTTCGAGGAGCGTATCGAAAGCTTTCCAGACGACTCCAAAACTGCCGCGGCCAAGCTCCTCGCGCAGCTCGAGGTGTCCCCACTCACGGAGCGGAGCGTTTTCTTCATGGTCGGTGCCGCGACCGGTCTCCGAGCAGAACCGCGCGACGCGCTGAAGTCGACGCAGGTTGTCGAGAATGGCCAGGTTCTCTGGTGAGCGATCGACGGTCGCCATCCAGTCGATCGCTCGACCATCAGCGATCCGACCAGCGAGCTCTTCGAGCGGGTCGGGGGTCGTGTTCTCGTCGGAGCGACGTGTTACCCCATCGCTTGCGCCATCCGGGTCAATGCCCGCGACACCATGACGCGCGCTGCGTTCGCCGACGGCCGCTCGAGCTCGATCGCGATCTCGCTGTAGCTCATCCCGAACTCCAGTCTGAGGATGACCGCGTTTCGCTGATGCTCTTCGAGCGCTTCGAGTGCACGCTCGTAGGCGGCTCGGGTCTCCGCGTCGACCGACTGTTCGTACGGACTCCGTACAGAGTCCGGCAGCTCCTCGTCGACTTCCGTCGCAATCGGGCGACGAGCCGCCTTGCGAATCTCGTCACGCGACATGTTCACCAGGATCTGGCGAAGGTACGCGAGAAACGCCCCCTGCCCTCGCGACTCGAACGACTCGACCCGACCAAGAGCCCTCATCAATGTCACCTGAACGAGGTCGTCGGTATCCGAAACGTCGCGAGCAGAGTGAGGCAACCTTCCTTGAGCCCAGCGTTTCAGCAGCGGCAGGCAGCGCTCGACGAGATGCTCGCGAGCAAGATCGTCGCCGTCGCGCAGCCTCTGGATCAGCGTCGCGGTGGAAACCGTAGCCGGCGGCTCACCTGCGGCAGAGGGTGATTGTCGGGGCATCCTCGCAATAGCCTACTGGAACATCGAGACCCGAGCACAGGCTGGTAGTGGGCTCTGAGCCACTACCTACAGGCCCCTGATGGGCTGCGCGCGATAGATCGAGCGACACGGATCGTCGACGACGAGCTACTAGACAATCGGATTGCGGCCAGCCACTTGGATGAGGAGTGCGGCGGGCACCCGGCGCGCTCGAAGTGGCCGCCGCCGCGTCGTGAGCCTGCAGTGCTCGACGGAAGTTGATGTCTGTCCAGCGCAACTGAGGCCATGCTCGTACGCTTTGCGCCTGCTCCGCGTTTTCCACCTCGAAGGAGGGGAGACGCAATGGTCACAGTTCGCAGATCCACGAGATCGAACATTGCCTTGGTCGTGTGCGCGGTCGCGGGAGTCCTGGTCGCTAGCTCTACAAACGCCACGTGGGTGAAGCTGAGCAATGGCGCTCCGTTCAGCGACGTGGGCTGGTTCCTGGACTCGGTGGACATCAGTCCAGACGGTCAATGGGTCGTGTACTGGCACGATCCCGTGCTCGAGGGCGTTGACGAGCTCTATTCGGTTCCGGTGGACGCCAAGCCAGGGACCACGGCGGATCAGCGGTCTCCTGCCGTGGAACGGACGCGGCGACTTCCGAATCTCAGCCGACAGTCAGCACGTCGTCTACACGGCTCAGCAGGACACTGGCGGAGTCTGGGAGCTGTACTCGGTTCCGATTGCAGGCGGTCAGACGGTCAAGCTCAACTCCCCCTTGCCCACGGGTGGCCAAGTGCAGAGCTGGTCGTTTGAAATCGATTCGAGCTCGGAGCGAGTGTTCTACATCGCAGATCAAGACGTCGCGGGTACTCTCGAGCTGTTCAGCGTCCCGATCGTGGGCGGCGTGCCGATCAAACTGAACGGAGGTCTCGTCACTGGCGGCCACGTCAGTCGCTTCGAGGTCGATCCGCTCGGCAACCGTGTGATTTACGTTGCCGATCAACAAGTCGACGAGCGTTATGAGCTCTTCAGCGCGCCGGCCGAGGGCGGGCCGGCAACCAAGCTCAACGGCCCCCTTGCGACGGGCACCAACGTCGTGGACTACGACCCTGATCCGCTCGGGCAGCGAGTTGTCTACCGTGTTGGGCTCGAAACTGACTCCCACGAGATCTATAGCGTGCCGATCCATGGCGGCACCGCCACCAAGCTGAACGGTGCGATGACCCCGGGTGGCTCGGTGAGCGCCTACGCCATCGATCCGCTGGGGCAGCGCGTGGTCTACATCGCCGACCAGCAAGTGGACCAACGCTATGAGCTGTACAGTGTGCCGATTGGCGGTGGGTCCGCGGTCAAGCTCAGCGGCACGCTCGCGGATGGCGGCTTCGTACTCGATGTGAGCGTGAGTCCGCTGGGTGACCGTGTCTCCTACACTGCCTACCAGCAAGGTGTCGTCGAAGTCTTCACGGTGGGCATCGCCGGCGGTTTGTCCACCAAACGAAACGCCCCCCTGGCTCCGGAGGCTGACGTCCACGGCAGCGGTCGTTTTAGCCCCGATGGTCGTTGGCTGATCTTCGAGGTCAGGCCGGGAACGGGCGGTCGACAGCTGTTTCGCGCCGATGTGAGCACGCGCGAGACGGGCACACTTCTCGCCAAACGGATGGCTCCTCTCAGCTCCTACCACTTCGACCCCACGAGCCATCGGATCGTGCTGCTCTCGCACGATGATCGCTCCAATGAGATCTGGCGACCCTGGAGCGTGCCGTTGGAAGATCCTCTCGACCCGACCGGCGCTGGTCTCGTACCGCGCGCGGCGTTCCAGCCTACTGCTGACGTCAACTACGTCCGGGTTGGCTCGACCGGTTTTGTCGTGTACGTGGCCGATCAGGAAACCGAAGACGAGTTCGAGCTCTTTTCGGTCTTGCCGTCGCCACAGTCGTCGCTGATCTTCGCGGACGGCTTCGAGAGTGGCGATCACACAGCCTGGTAGTTAGCGCGCTTTCCGGTTGACGAGTGCGAGGACACTCTCCTCTCGCCTACCGAGCAGACTCAGCCCACCGGAACGTCGAGGCTCGGATAGAGGCTCTTGATCCGCTGTGCACGGTAGATCGAGTAACCGCGCGCCGGGTCATCGATCACGAGCTCCCAGACCTTCTCCGAGTTCTCGCCATGGGTCACTTCGATGACCCGTCCCCAGTTGCGGCCACCAAAGTTGCGCAGCTGCTGCCCTTCGGCGCCCACCATGCGACCGCCGTCCGTGACGAGCACGTTGCCCGTTTCGCTCAGCCAGTCGGCGTCG
>JANQPS010001375.1 GCA_028285365.1 Thermoanaerobaculia bacterium
CGACGCCCTGGTCACGGCTCCGGTGAGCAAGTCTCACATCGCAAGGCACGTCCGCCCGGACTTTCGGGGACACACGGAGTACCTCGCCGAGCGCCTCGGCGCCGGCGAGTACGGAGCCGACTACCTGATGAGTTTTCTCGGGCCCGACTTGAGAGTTGCGCTGCTCTCGACTCACGTACCGCTGAGAGAGGCCTTGTCGCTGGTGGACGAAGAACGAGTCCTACGCGCACTGCGCGTGATGCACCATCACGCCGGTGGCCGTATCGGTCTTGCCGGTTTCAATCCTCATGCTGGTGAAGATGGCCTCCTGGGAAGTGAAGACCGTGAGATCCTGGCGCCGGTCGTCGCCAGAGCCCGCGACGAAGGACTCGACGTTCAGGGACCGGAGAGCCCGGACACTGTGTTTCAGCGCGCTCGCCGTGGAGAGTTCGACTGGGTCCTGGCGCTGTACCACGACCAGGGCCTGATCGCCGTCAAGACGGCGTCGTTTGGCGAGACGGCAAACTGGACGATGGGCCTACCCATCCTCAGGACGTCTGTGGATCACGGCACGGCCTACTCGCTCGCGGGCCGAGGCATTGCCGAGTGGCGGCCGCTGCAGGCAGTCGTCGAGCACACGCTGAGCTTGATCGCCGAAGGCCACCCGCTTCAGCGCACGTGAGTCTGTTCGAGAACTCAGGAAGCGCCGCGGCCAGAGAGAACGACCGGAATCGTCTTCAACAGGATCTTCAGGTCGAGTCCGGGTGACCAGGAGTCGATGTACTCGAGGTCGAGCTCTATCCAACGGTTGAAGTCGAGATCGTTGCGGCCACTGATCTGCCACAGGCAGGTCAGGCCTGGCTTCACCGAAAGGCGTCGCCGCTGCCAGCCGGTGTACTGGGCAACCTCCTCGGGAATCGGAGGACGCGGACCCACCAGGCTCATGTCGCCTCTGAGGACATTCCAGAGCTGCGGCAACTCGTCCAGGCTGAACTTGCGCAGGAAGCGTCCGACCCAGGTGACGCGTGGGTCGCGCCGCACCTTGAACGCAGGCCCGTCCATTTCGTTGAGGTGCTCGAGCTCCTTGCGTCTCGCCTCGGCTCCTTCGATCATGGTGCGGAACTTGTAGAGCGTGAAGCGACGCCCGTTGAGGCCGCATCGGGTTTGTGAGTAGAGCACTCTGCCCCCCGAGCCGAGCTTGATCAGCAGAGCGATGACGAGCACCACGGGGAGCCCGACGAACAGCAACACGCTAGACAGCGCAACGTCGAGAGACCGCTTGAGAAGCATCAGCGGATAACTCGTCGGGGTGCGCGCGAAGCTCAGCAGCGGGACACTGTCGAGCTCCTCGAGCTCGATGCGCGAGTAACCGCGCGGCAACATGTTGAGAGCAAAGCGAGTTCGGATGCCCTGCTCTTGCAGTGACATGAACGGTTGCTCCAGCTCCTCGAGCTCACGGTGGCTAACTGCAAAGATGACGTCGTCGACGGGCTGCTTGTGCACGATCTCAGGCATGTCGCCCAGCGATCCGAGCAGTGGCGCCGGCAGTTCACGTCGAGGCTCTGGATCGTCGGGCTTGGTCTTGAGGAAGCCCAGCAGTCGGAAGCCCCAGTAGCCGTGATCCTCGAACGAGGTCGCCAGTCGGCGGGCGTGGCCGTTGGTGCCGACGATGACCAGGGTGCGGTAGTTGTAGCCGAGCTCCCTGACCCAGCGAGAGAGCAGGCGGACGGCGATCTTCTCGAACAGCAGGAAGAGCCACGCGAGAACTGCAAACAGCCCGATCCAGGACCTCGACAGACGGTCGTCCAGCAGGAGGGCGTCGAGTTGCGCCGTGAAGATGACGATCGTCCAGACGGTCGTGGCCACGATCGTGACCCGCAGCGCGTCGCTCACCTCTTGGGTGAGTGGCAGCGTTCGATGAGACTTGTAGGTGCCCAGCGCCAGTAGTGCGATGCTCCAGGACACGAGCGCCAGTGGCAGCAGTGGCAGATAGTCGGCCAGCGGGTAGAGCGCCTGCGGGTACCACTCGGGAAAGGCCTGCGGTAGCAGGTAGCTCCGGATGGAGTACGCCAGCACGAAGGCACTCGACACGAGCGTGAGGTCGAGTGTGAAAACTCCGGCGTGGATCAGGCGGGCACGTTGCTTGAGCATGGCGAGAGGACTTGCCTATGTGAAGACGACGCCAGTGTATGCTACTGCGGCATATCCGGCAAGTCCTGACGGTCCTAGTCTTTGATTCTACGACCTTTAGGCGCGTGCTGGGTCAGTCCGCAGACAGCCCACGGGCCCTATGTCGTGCCGTTTGCTGCGGGAGCATGCTGCGAAACAGCTCGTCGTACTGGCGAGTGACGCGCTCCCACGAGTAGCGGGTCCGGGCCCAGGTCTCCGCCCGATCGCCCAGCTCCTTTGCGAGCTCGTGGTCGTCGGCAATCTGCTGTAGCAAGTCGATCAGAGATGGCGCGTCGTGCACATCGTAGTAGAGCGCCGAGTCGCCGGCGACCTCGAGGTTTTCCGGGTTGCGGTGCACGAGCACACAGTTGCCGTAGCCCATCGCTTCGACGAGCGCGGGGTGCGTTCCTCCAACCTCGGTCGCCTGGATGTAGGCAAGAGCGCCACTCTGAAGCTGGCGGTAGCCATCGCCATAGATTGCGCCTGGAAACAGCACCCGATGGTCGGCTTCGCGCTTCATGGCCTCGATGAGGCGTGACGAGTAGGGGGCGTCTCCGACCATGACGAGTGGCAGATCCGTTTTCACGTCGCGATAGGCGGCCGCTACTCGGTGAGGATTGTTCTCGGGCTCGAACCGGCTGACATAGAGAAAGTAGCGGCCCGGAGCGAGGCCGAGTCGCTCGAGGGTGTCGGTTCCCTCGACCGGAGCGGAGTCGACTCCATAGGGGATCATCGTCGACTCGAAACCGTAGCGCTCCAGGTAGTGACTCTCGATGGTTCTGGCGTCGGTGACCAGGCGATGGCAGCTGTAGCCGGCAAAGCGCTCGGACCACCGATAGACGGCCCGACCGATGCCGCCCCACTTGCTGCGCTCCTGCTCCAGGCCGTCGACGTGCAGGGCTGTGCGAATCCGGCCGACTCTGAGAATCGGGACGAATATCGCGTTGGCGCTGTTGACGATCAGAGCGGCATCGAAGCGCCGTCTCACCGCGTCGAGACACGACAGGAACGTGTGAACCGGGGTGTCCAGGTGTTTCGTCTTGATGGTGGGTAGCACGACCAGGCGAACGCCCTTGTATTCGTCGAGATCACGAGAGACATAGTGAGACCGACAGTAGACCGTGACGTCGTAGCCCAGTTCACACAACCGTGGCGCGAGCTCCTCCATCAGGGTTTCGTAGCCCCCGTAGTTGCTCGGGATACCGCGGCTCCCCATGAGCGCAATCCTGGGACGGCGCGGCTCGGTTGCCGTCGACGCCGCCGGGTCCTCTCGAGAGACAGTCTCTTCAGGTGGCACGGACTCTTTGGGGTGCACGGGTGGACTGCGTCTCATGGGTCGGAGTGACTAGGGGAGCGGGCGACTGTGCCTCATGAACCAGCCACACACGGCGGAGCCGGGCGTCGTACGTCGCCCTTGAATGATGCGTCGACGTTCCCGGATCCGGTGGCGTTGTCGCCACAGCCAGCTGAAGGCGCGGAGCGAGGAGCGTTCTCGCAGGAGGACGTAGCCGAGAATACCGAGATCGCGAACGAGTGTGGGGATTGCTGTGAGAGCCCGGGTTGCGGCGGTCTGATGGTAGGACCTGAGCAAGAAACGGTTCTTGAGCGTGTGGAAGTTGATCTCGGCCGTCATGTGACGTCGTGTTCGAGGAAGGTTCGATCGGCGGTGCTCGAAGACGGCCGCGGGCTCGTAGACCACTCGCCATCCGCGCTCCTGCAGTCGAAAGGCCAGCTCGGCATCCTCCCGAAAGCTGTGGAACGACTCGTCGAAGACTTCACCCGAGACAGCTGTGTCCTCGAGGCATTCGCGCGCGAAGAGGGTTGCTGCGCCAGTGCCTCCGAAGACCTCGCAGCGCTCCGTGTAGCGCCCGGCTTCAGACTCGTCAGACCCTCGATCGAAATGACGCCACGAGACCGCGAGATGCATGCCGCAGGCGTCGAGAGTCTCACCGTCCGGACGCACCAGCCGGGGCGTTACTGCGCCGAGACGGAGCCCGGAGGATCGGAGCGTCTCGGTGGTCTCGACGAGCGTGACGACGGCCTCGGGCTCGGGCCGAGCGTCGGGATTGAGCAGTAGGACGTAGCGTGCCTCTTGCGCTGCCGTGATGGCAGCGTTCATGCCGCCGGCGAAGCCGCGATTCTGATCGAGCTCGATGATCTCGAGCGGGCCGGGCAGCTGCGGGTCCTGTCGGTCGCGTTCCCGATGCGACTGCAGGACGTCGAGTGACTCGTCCTGGCTGGCGCAGTCGACGATCACGATGCGCACGTCGATTCCGGTAGTTTCGAGGTCTTGCAAGGCGCCGAAGTAGGCCGGCAAGTCTGCGGCGCTGTTGTGCGTCACGGTGCAGATTGCGACCCCGATCCGATAGGCACCTTCGCTCAGAGCCGACCGATCTGTGCTGCTGTCAGTCATGGCTGGTCGAGCGACCTCGTAGCGGGCGAGTACCAGGATCTGGTGCCGAGAAGCCGATACAGGCTCCGCGAGCCACGCTCAGAAGCCCTCTGGCGGCTTCCGCGCGCGTTCTGGCACGAGCAGGCTTGCGAAGCCAAAGAGTGGCCAGGCGGATCAGCGCGCCGATCAAGAGTCCACTGCGAACGACGAGCTCGCCGACGGCACCGTGATGCTTGCGGGTGTAGCGCAGCAGATTGCGGTCATAGGTCACGAGAAACCGACCGTAGCCCAGAACGTCGACGGTGGATCCGAGCTCGTGAACCAGCACCGATCGCGGCCAGTAGCGAACGACTCTGTCACCGGTGGCCAGCCGCTTGGCAAGGTCCACGTCTTCGAACCACGCAGGGTAGAACAACTCGTCGAGCCCACCCAGCTCTTCGAGCGCGCTGCGTCGGAGTGCGAGAGCGGCCGCTGCCGGTTGTTGGACGGGGCTGCCGGCTGCGGGCTCGAGACCCGTTCCCAGCCGCCTTCTGAGTACGCCGTCCAGAAACAGCGTCATGGCCACCAGATCGACGAGTGCGGGCAGACGCCGGAGCTGCCACTCCGTTTGTGACTGACCGTCGTCGCCGACGAGTCGAGGTGCCAGGCCGGCGACGTCGGGGTACTCGCCGAAGCCAGCCAGGAGCTCGTCGAGGCTTTCGAAGCGTGGTCTCACGTCGGCGTTGAGAAGCAGGACCCAGGGGGCAGTCGTCGCTTCGAGTGCGGCGTTCATACCGCCTGCGAACCCGAGGTTGTGCTCGGGCCGGATCAGGCGAACCGTGTCCGGACAGGTCGGCCACTGATCGGTGGTGGAGCCGTTGTCGACGACGCACAGCTCGAAGCGCGGATCGTCGTGGGGCCAGGCCTCGAGAAGGCGGGAAAGGGCCTTCTCAGTGTGCCAATGCACGACCAGTCCGGCAAGACATGGCCGCCCCTCGTTGCCATCGTGTCCGGAACTCATGCTGGCTCCCGACGGGCCAGATCGAACTGTCTCAGGCTCGCCGAGCTCGGCCGCGGTGGCCCGATGCGGGCGAAGTCTCCGAAGAGGCGAAGGGCCCGCAGCCAGGCGAGGCCAAGGGCCACTCCGCCCACCCGACCCTGGGCCACGTCGAGGACGTCACGGAGTACGCCCCGGGGT
>JANQPS010001378.1 GCA_028285365.1 Thermoanaerobaculia bacterium
AAACCAGGCCGTTGCGGTCTGTCGACACGCAGGTGTCGGGACTCTCAGACCGGGGGGCGCCCGAGTCGCGAGTCGCGAGAGGTCAGCGACAGTCCCGAGATAGAGATCAGAGACCAAGAGAGAAGCACACCGATGAGACTTGATCGCCGTACGCTGTTGGCCGGTGCCCTTGCATCCGGCGCGACGATTGCCGCCTGCCGTCCGTCCGGAACGACCGAAAACGCCGATAGTAGGCCAGCTCCGGCCGCCCTCAACGGATGGACTCCACCCGATGTCGAGGCGCGCCAGGCACTGATCGCCGAGGCAGAGTTTGGTCGCAAGTCCTCCGTGAGTAGCCGGGGTGGATTGGCGGTCTGTACCCACCCGCTGGCTTCCGCGGCGGCGGCCGACATGCTGCGCCTGGGGGGCAACGCCGTCGATGCCGTGCTCGCCGCGAGCATCACCCAGGCCGTGGTCGAGCCTCACATGACGACGTTGAGCGGTTGCCTCTCGATGCTCTACTACGACGCCGAGAAGAACGAGACCACGTACGTCAACGGCATGATGGCGACCCCGAAGGACCATCCGTTCCTCGAGGAGCCGGACTTCACGAAGCTGATGGGAATGAGCCGGACGGGTGAGCTCGCCTTCGTGCCTGGGTTCTGGGGTGGTTTCGAGGCGGGCCATGCGCGCTACGGCGCGCTCGACCGCAAGACCGTGATGGCCCCGGCGATTCACTACGCGCGCGAGGGGTTCGAGATCCACCCGTTCCTGTGGGGGGAGATGTTCGTCGAGTCCGCGACTCTGGGTGCTCTGCCGGAGAGTCGGGAGATGTACTTCCGCGACGGAGCGTTGCTCAACGTGGGGGACCGTCTCGTGCAGGCTCGACACGCCGACACACTCGAACGGCTGGCGGAAGAGGGGAGTGACTACTTCTATCGCGGTGAGTTTGCCAGTCGCTACGCCGAAGCCGTGCAGGCAGGAGGCGGGTATGTCACGCAAGACGACATGGCGGCGTACGAAGCGTTCTGGGACGAACCGGTGCGCACGACCTATCGTGACTACGAGGTCGTTGCATCACCGACGCCCGACTACGGCGGCCAGGTCTTCTGCGAGATCATGAACATGGTCGAGTTGATCGACGTCCAGGCGCAGGGTCCGGCCTTCGAGTCGGCCGAGACGACTCTCAAGATGATGCAGATCATCGGCCAGGTGTTCGTCGATTCCACGACGGCAAACTTCTCCAAGCAGGGCCCCAGCATCGAGCGGGCTTTGTCGAAGGAGTACGCCCAGGAACGCTTCGCGAAGCTCTCGGGCAAACCGAAGAGCCCCTACGACGCGTTTGCGGTGGCACCCCCGCCTCCGGGATCCAATCACGTAACGGTCGTCGACGCGGCGGGTAACGTGGCGACCGTGCTGCACTCGGTGATGTCGCTTCCGTTCACGACGGGCATCTACGTCGACGGTGTGTACGTGTGCGCCAGCGGGGTTCATCTGGGCTCCGGTACCCCCGAGCCGGGCGGGCGTGCGTTTGCACGGATCTGCCCCAACATGTTCTTCAAGGACGGGAAGCCGGTTTTGGCATCGGGATCGCCAAGCGTCTCGCTGACCGAGAACATCGTGCAGACGTCCGTGAGCCTGCTCGACTTCGGGCTCGACATCGAGACCGCGGTCCACAAGCCGCGTTTCGGCGGTTCGTCGATGAACGACTTCAGCGCGCTCATGATCGAAGCCGACATGGGAGAGGAGACCATCGAGGAGCTGCGAGCGTCGGGTGCGCGTCTGGAAGTCGTCAATCCCTGGAACTGGACCCACGGTTCGTTCGACGGGATCAGGATCGCCGAAGACGGCACCGCCAGTGCGTGCGGAGATCCGCGTCGCACAGCTCAGGCGAAGAGTGCCTGATCGCGCGCGGCCAGACGCGGCGTCGCTCTTGCTCGGGCCGTGGGTGGACTCGGAGTCGGGCGTTGGCCTGCCGCCCTTCGACGTCCTCGAGCCCTCGGCGTTGGGTGAGGCGATAGGCGCGGCGCTCGCCGAGCGTACGAGAGTCCTCGAGAGCATCGAGAACTCCTCTGAGTCGCCGACGTTTGCCAACACGCTCGAACCGCTCGAGGCGAGCGCGCAGCCTGTGGCTCGACTGGCAAACCTGCTCAACCACGTCGCCAGCACAGCTGCGAGCGATGACATCAGGGCTCTTCAGCAGGAGGTTGCGCCACAGCTGTCGGGTCTCGAAGACGAGGTGGCTGCCAGGAACTCACTGGTCGCGAGGATCGAGCACGTTGTCGAGCACGAGCCCCTCACTTCGGAGCAGCGTCGCCTGAGTGAGGTCGTGTTGGAAGGGCTGCGCCGTCGCGGAGCGGGTCTACCTGAGTCGTCGCGAGGCCAGCTCCGGGAGATTCACTCGAAGCTCGCGCAACTCCAGGCTCAGTTTGTCCAGAACCTCATGGCCGAACAGGAAGAGCTCGTGCTGTGGATCGAGGACGAAAGCGCGCTCGTGGGCCTGCCCAGTGGGCAACGTGAAGCCATGGCAAGCCTGGCCGAGCGTCGGGGGCGTGCGGGACAGTGGGCGCTCGCGATCCAGAGGCCAATGGTGTGGCCTTTTCTCACGCGCTCGGCCGATCGTGATCTCCGTGAGCGAGCATGGAAGTTGTGGATGGGGCGAGGCGCCAATGAGGGCCAATACGACAACCGTCCGATCATGGCCGAGATCCTCCGTCTGCGCGGGGAGAAGGCCCGTATGCTCGGTGCCCCGTCATACGCCGAGCTGGTGATGTCGCGAAGGATGGCGAGTTGCCCCGAGACGGTCAAAGACCTCTTGGAGGAGGTCTGGGACCGAGTGCGCGCCGTGACCCAGCACCAGCTCGCAGAGCTGCAAGAGCTCGCGTCGGCCGATGGCGTCGTCGGTGAGCTCGAAGCCTGGGACCGGCTCTACTATGCGGAAAGGCTCAGGCAGACCCGCTTCGGGCTCGACGCTGACGCAGTGCGCCCCTATCTCGCCCTCGAGTCGGTCAAGTCGTCGCTGTTCTCCAGCGCCGAGCGCCTCTTTGGCGTCAGGTTCGAACGGCTCGACGGTGTTGCGACGATTCACCCCGACATCGAGGTGTACCTGGCAACTCGCGAGGCAGAGCCGATCGGTGTGTTGTGGCTCGATCTCTTCCAGCGCAACGGCAAGTCGGTTGGATCGTGGCAGGCTCAACTCCAGGCGCGCGCGCGCTTTCCGGAGGCGACACTCGCCCACACGACGATCCAGTCGAGTTTGCCCCAGCCCGCCGACGGAGAGCCGGTGGTGCTCAGCTGGGAGCTCGCCAACGTGCTCTTCCACGAGTTCGGGCATGCGCTCCACATGCTGCTGTGCCGCTCGTCGTACCCGTCTCTGGGAAGCCTCGAGGTGGAGTGGGACTTCATCGAGCTGCCGGCCCTGCTGAACGAGCGGTGGCTGTCCGATCGCGATCTCCTGGAGCGCCACGCTCGCCACGTCGACACCGGCCAGCCGATTCCGGACACGCTGCTCGACGCCCTCGACAAGGGGCGTCGCTACGACCGGATCTTCAGCCTCACTCTCGACTACCTTGCGGGCGCGGTGACCGATCTCAGGCTGCACATGCTCGCCGACGGCAGCACCATCGATGCCATGGCCGTCGAAGACGAAGTCCTGGCCGAGCTCGACATGCCCCGCGCGATCGAACCGCTGTTACGGATCTCACACGCAGTGCACACCTTTTCGGAGGCGTATGCGGCCGGGTTGTACTCCTACCTCTGGTCCGACGTGCTCGCTTCGGAAGTTGCCGGCCTCTTCGAGCAGGCTGAAGATGGTCTCTGGGATGCCGCCGTTGCGGACCGGTATCGGCAAGAGATCCTCGAGCGAGGAAGCAGCGCGTCCGCGGCCGAGCAGTTCCGCGCGCTCGTCGGGCGTGAGCCCTCGCCGGAGAGCCTGCTGGCACGCTTTGGCTTGTGACGGGCGGAGAGTCCCGGAGCTGCTGGTG
>JANQPS010001386.1 GCA_028285365.1 Thermoanaerobaculia bacterium
TCGAGAGCAACGTTCCCTCACTGTTGATCTCCGGTGCGTACGACCCCGCCACGCCCAGCGAGGGTGGCGACCGAGTCGTCGAGCACCTGTCGAGAGGAAGGCACGTGATCTTTCCGAACCAGAGCCACGGCTACGCCAATCCCGCGTGCGAATCCCAGCTCGTGGCCAGTTTCATCGACAGCGCCGACCCCGACGCGCTCGACACCAGCTGCGTCGCCAGGACCAGAAGGCCTCCGTTCGACACGTCGATCGGACGTCGCTGACGATCCGAGCTGCCCGCCGACTTCCGTTATCGGAGCCCTATCAACCTGGTCGCGCCCAGACTCCGCTACGGGTTGGCCAGATCCTCCCGGCCGAGGATCCCGTTCGAGCGGAAGAAGTCCAGAAGCTGAGGCCAGGGGCGAGGGCAGTCGTTGTGGCCACAGTCAGCGGTCAAGAAGGTCACGTCGGCCGCCTTCTCGGCGAGAGTCTCGCTATGCGACACCGAAATCAGCGTGTCCTGAGTACCGTGGTACAGAAACAGCGGCGCCTCGAGTTCAGAGATGGCAGCAACGTTGTCGAAACTGTCGCGCAGGAGGAATGCAGGCAGCCCCTTCTCCGCTACCAGGGACTCGAGCGAGCTGAACGGTGATTCGAGCACGACGGCCGCAACTTCTCTCTCTGTCGCCACGTGGCACGCCACGCCGCTCCCTATCGACCGACCGTAGACCACCAGGCGCTCGAGGTCGAGTTCGGGTCGTTCCGCGACGCTGTCCAAGGCCAGCAGTGCGGCCCTGTTCAAGGACTCGGAGCTCGGCCTTCCCGGGGCGCCCCCGTAGCCCGGATACTCGAGTAGCAAGAGGGCAAAGCCGGCCCGACGGAAGATCAGAAACGGCTCGAGCGACCACTGGGCCACCTCCGCGTTGCCGTGCGCAAACACGAGGAGCGGCGCGGGCCGCTCGGACTGAGTGAGCGGCAGCGCCAAAAGGGCTCGCCCCAGCTCCAGCTCGATCACCTCGACGCCGCTGTCTCGTATGGGCGCCAGCCCCACGTTCGGCGCCGGAAAGAGGAGCCAGCGCTGCCCGAAGTAGAGGACCAGGAGTCCGAGACACGTAACGACGGCGATCGTGGTGAGAACGCTCAATAGGGCTCGCATGAGAAACGGGTGAGTGTGATACCTGACTGAGAGCTTGCTCTGGTCCCTGGGACGTTCTGATCTCCGTGGAGCTGATTCCCTCTGGCGAGCTCTTTCTACCAGGACATGGTTCCATGACGGCGTGACCGAGCCCGTTCTGCAACACTCGCCCTGGGCGTCGTTGTCTGTGATGAAAGGGGAACAGAGCGGCCGGAGCCTCGCCACCTCGCGGGAGGACCCACGGGCCGTCACACTTGTCATGATCCAGAGCACGATGAGCCACTCACCTCGACACTGCGTGGTCTACGCCGCAATCCCTCGTTCTCGATCGCAGCCATCGCGGCACTGTGTCTCGCGATCGCCGTCTCGCGATCGCCGCCAACACGACCGTCTTCTCCGTCGTCCAAGCGTTCATGAACTTCCCGATTCCGCTGCGGGATCTGGATCGGCTCGTGCTCGAGGTCGCCTTTGGCCCTGGCGGCCTCGGCGTCGCCGGCGTCTGGGGGCGTCT
>JANQPS010001387.1 GCA_028285365.1 Thermoanaerobaculia bacterium
AGCTCTCGGGTTCGAGTTGGAGAGGCGCGATCTGCAACTCGTCGAGTACGAGCACGCGATCAGTCATCTCGGGGCGCGAGCGCGAGGCTGGCGGGCTCAGATCGACGGCATCACCGGAGCCCACGTGGCGATCGTCGACCTGGTAGCTGGCCGTCGTCCGCAGACAGAGGCGGTCGAAATCATCTACGGTCTCGAGCGCCTGGCGCTGCTGCAGCAGCGAGCCGTGTCGATCGATGAGGTCGTGTGGTCTCAAGACTCGAGCCCAGTACGCTACGGCGATGTCCGCCCGGATCTGGACGAAGCGGAGGCGCGTTACTACGCGGAGATAGCCGATAGCGAACGGCTGGAGAGACGTTGCCTCGAGATCGACGACGAGATCGCCGCTTGTATCGCGGACGGTCTGGTGCGGCCTGCCTACGCTCCCCTACTCGAGGCGTGTCACGCTTTCGAGATCCTCGTGGCGCGCGGCATGGATCCGGTGCGCGAGAAGTCCTTGGAGAAACGGCTGCGAGGGCGCGCGCAGCGTTGTCTGGAACTGGCTGAGCAGCAGGGAAGGCCGGAGCCCCGAGATGCTCGAGAAGTTGCAGAGGACTGACCGCAGTGGCTGACGAACCTGTCAAGGACACGAGCGAGCTGCTCGTCGAGATTCGTGCCGAGCGATTCCCCGCCGGAGCGCAACAGCGCCGGTCACGTCGTCTGCGCGATCGGTTGATCAAGGAGCTCAAATCTCGAGGCTGGGACCCTCAGCGGGCTGCTATCGGCAGCACCCCGCGCCGTGTCGTCGTCGTGTTGCGCGAACTCGGCGTGAGCGACTACGAGAGCGCTGGAGCGCAGCTGGCGGAGGCCCTCCAGGAAACCCTCGGGTCGCTGTTCGAGAAGAGGAGCTACTCACAGGCAGAGCAACCCCTCGCTCGACCTCTTTCCGGCATCTGTCTGCTGCTCGATGGCGAGCTCGTGCCGTTCTCGTTTGACGACATCGAGGCGACAGCCCACACGATCGGTCACCACGCGTTGTCGCCGCAGCGACTTCGCGTCGACGACGCGGAGGACTATCTCAACAAGCTCATGAAGCTCGATATCGAGGTCAGACCTGATGAGCGGCTGCGGCAGTTTCGAGGCGCGGCGGACGCCCTGGCCCAAACCTGCGGGGGACACGTTCGATCGGATGAGGGCCTGTTGGCACGGTGGGCCGCTGAGTGCGAGAGCAGCGGCGCCGTGGTCGGTGCGTTCGACACGCAGTTCTTGAGCTTGCCGGACGAGGTGGTCGTCGCTGTCCTGAGGGGACGCCAGCGGGCGCTTGCGGTGGAGCGCCGAGGGCAGTTGCTTCCTCACTTCGTCGCGCCGATGGATCGACCTGACGATCCCGAAGGGAGAGTCCGGGAGGGTAACGAGTCGGCTGTGGGAGCCCATCTGCTGGACGCGCGGTTCATGTACGACCGGGATCGTGAGAAACCCTTGGCTCAGCGAGCCCGGGAAATGGCCTCGACCCCCTTCGATGGGCGTCGCTCCACATGCGGCGAGCGCGCGCAGTCGTTGGAGGCTAGTTGCCTCCTCATCTGCCGAGAGCTTCGCTTGAGATCTCTGGAAGACTCGGTCAGCGAGGCTGCGCGCCTGCTCGACAGTGACAGAGACTGTGAGCTGCGGCGCGAGTTTCCCCAACTCGGAGGTCGTGTTGCCGGCCTTCTGGCCCGCGAGGAGGGGTATCCATCGACGGTTTGGCAGTCGTTGTACGACTGCCGCAGCGGCGAGGCGCAGTCGGCCGAAACGCCGCGAGGCAAGGTGGCCTACGTGCTTGCACTTGCCGACCGGCTAGAGAGGGTCGTGGCAGATTCGACAGGGAAAGAGTCCGCGCGCAGCAGGAAGTCGAGCCTGGCGCGGCTCGACGAGATCGTTCGTCTTGCGGCGCAGGGTGACCTCGATCTGGACGTGCAGCTGCTCGCTGCGGGTGGAGCCAGAGCTCAGGGGATCGAACAGCTGGGAGATCGGTGGCAGCACCTTCGAAAGGTGATCAGCGAGGGTCTCGAGAGTGCGCTCGAAACACGAGGCTTCGAGAGGCGGGAGGTCAAGGCGGTCCTGCAGGCGGATGGAAGTAGTCGTTTACCCTCCCTGTTGCAGCGGCTCGAGGCCTTGCGCACTCTGAGAACTGACGAGCGACTCGTCGACGTCTGTACGATGGCCAAGAGACTTCGCGAGATCCTCATCGAGTCTCGCGAGCTGACGATCAACGAATCGGCACTGATCGAGCCGCCCGAGCGAGCGCTTCATCAGGAGATCGAACGGTCGGAGGGGCTACTTGCGGCGGCCATGGTGGACTCGCGATTCGACGACTGGCTCGAGGGGCTCCATCTGCTCTCACAGGTCGTCGAGCTGTTCCTCAACGAGGTTCTCGTTCGTGACGAGGTCGAGCGTCTTCGCCAGAATCGATTGGCCCTGCTCCAGCGGGTCTATCGGGTCTATTCGAACCACGTGCGATTTGCGGTGCTCGCCGGATGAGTGACCGACACGACGGAGCCATCGTCGAACTGCCGGACATCCTGATCAGCCAGATCGCTGCGGGAGAGGTCGTCGAGCGCCCGGCATCGGTGGTCAAGGAACTCGTCGAAAACTCGATAGACGCTCGGGCAACTCGAATCGAGGTTTCCCTCGAGTCCGGTGGGCGCTCGGTCATCGAGGTCGTCGACGACGGCATCGGCATGGGGGAGGCGGACGCCGTGCGTTGCTTTTCGCGTCACGCGACGAGCAAACTGAGACGTTTCGAGGAGCTGGAACGGATCGGAACCTTGGGGTTTCGGGGCGAGGCCCTGGCGGCCATCGCAGCGGTTTCGAAAGTGAGCCTGTTGACCGCAACCGAAGCCGGTAGAGGCACCCGAGTGGAACTCGAAGGTGGGGAGGTGCTCGAGTGCATGCCGAGCCCGGCCCCGCGCGGAACCCGAATTCGTGTCCGCTCCTTGTTCTACAACGTTCCGGCGAGGCGCAGTTTCCTGAAGACCCCGGCTACGGAACAGCGACGATGTCTCGAGGTACTCCACGGATATGCCTTGGCGAATGCCCACCTCGGGTTCTTCCTGTCTCACGAAGGCCGCGAGCGGCTCGGCGCACCGGCTGTCGTAGCGGGTCGGGATCTGCGCTCGACACGACTGGAACGCATTGCCCAGATCTTCGGGTCTGAGCTCGCTAGCCACTTGATCCCTCTTTCGGGTGGTACCGAAGTCACCGGGTTCGTCGGCGACGCCTCGACGATAGTGCGCAGGCGGTCTTTCCTCTTTGTCAACGGCCGGCTGGTCAGGGACAGGGCTCTGCTGGGAGTGTTCTACCGAGCGGTTCGCGACGAGTGGAAGAGCGACCGGTTCCCGTCGCTGTTCCTCTATCTGGACATTCCGCCGGAACACGTCGACGTCAACGTTCATCCGCAGAAGTCCGAGGTGCGGTTTCGCGATCCGGGTCAGATGGGTCGAGTCGTACGGACCTTGCGCACGGCGCTCGCGCAGGCGCGTGGTGAGGGTGCTGCACCCCTCAGAGAACCCGACGAAGCTGAGCCTCTGCCGGCGTTGAGCTGGTCAGAGAGGAGGAGGGAACACCGGCTCTGGCCTCGAGACCAGAGAGGTGTGGCTCAGCTCGGCGTGGGCGCTGCCGAGGCATCGAACACCGATTGGGTTGCCGAGCCGCGGGGGCTGCCGGAGGTCACGAGCACGATGGCCCAACCGCATCGGGTGCCGCTTTCGGGACCTCGCGGTGTGAGAGAAACGGCCAAACTGCTCGGTCAATACAAGGGATCGCTCGTTCTCCTGGAGACCGACGAAGGACTCCTCCTGATCGATCAGCACGCTGCTCACGAACGGGTTCTCTACGAGCGTTACAAGATGGCGATCGAGAGTGGCAGGACCGAAGAACAGCTCCTGCTCGAGCCGGCGATCGTCGAGGTCGACGAGCATGGAGGTGAGCTCCTCGGAGAACTCGTCGACGACCTGAAAGCGATGGGGTTTGGTCTGGCGATCTTGTCTTCGGGTTCCGTTGGTCTCAGCGCTCTGCCAGCTGGAATCAAGATCGGTGAAGGCCAACGAGTGATCGCGCGGCTCGCGGAGCGGTTGGCCACGACGAGTGGTTCGGATGCTTCCAGAGTTTTGGCGATGCGCGAGCGCCTGGCTGAGATCGTGCTCGACGACCTGGCGGCGTCCCAGGCATGTCGCAGCGCCGTCAAGATTCATCACCCCCTGACTCAGGCCGAAATGGAGCGGCTCGTCGAAGACCTGTTCGCGTGTGAGCAACCCTACGCTTGCCCCCACGGACGATCGACCATCCTCAAGATGGGAGACGCAGAGCTCGAGCGCCGATTTGGCCGGCGCTGATGGAGTCGGCGTGCGAGAGCAGCCAGAGCGGTGACTCGCTTCGCAATCGGATCGTGACGAGCTGCTAGCCTTGGTCACTCCACGGTTCACCTCTTGGTGCGCTTCTGTAGCGTGGGCTCGGAGCGATGAACTGTGCTCGACCCGTTCCGATTCTGTTCCGATCCTGTGCCGACCTGAGTTGAACTGCGCTGAGCCAACGTGTCCTCGAAATCTGCAACGGGTGACGCCTTAGTCGAAGACGACCGTCTTGCCCGTCTACAGGAGGGGTTGGACTATCGGTTCGCGGACCCTGACCTCCTGAGTCTCGCCTTGACTCATCGCTCCGCGGCGAACGAGTCGGGAACATCGCACAACGAACGACTGGAGTTTCTCGGTGACGCCGTCGTCGGGCTGGTCTGTGCGAGTTGGCTGTACCAGGAGTTTCCCGACGATGCCGAAGGCGAGCTCGCGCGTCGCAAGAGTAGCCTGGTCAGTTCGGAGGCACTGGCCGTCATGGCTCGAGATCTGAAGATCGGCGACTCACTCGAGCTCGGACTTGGCGAGAGCCGTAGCGGCGGACGCGACAAGAGCTCGCTGTTGGCAAACGCCATGGAAGCGGTGATCGGGGCGGTGTACCTCGACGGGGGCTTCTCATCGGCGCGCTCCGTCCTGCAGGCTCGCCTGAGCGACCTCCTGCAGAGCCACCCGGAGCTCGAAGTTCAAGATGCAAAGACCCGTCTACAGGAGGTACTCCAGGCTCGTGGTTCGACGCTGCCCACCTATCGGCATGTAGACCAGACGGGACCAGATCACGCCAAGCTGTTTCATGTGGAGTTGTGGATCGATCGTCGACTGGTGGTCTCAGCAGAGGGCCGAAGCAAGAAGGCAGCCGAGCACCGAGCCGCGCTGGAGGCCCTCGTGGAGCTCGGGCACCGCTGAGCGATTTCGTGCTGCGTGTGAACTACAATCGCCCGCGCCCTCGATCGACACGCGCCCGAGATGAGCAGCCTGTCGAATGATCGGCAGCTTGTCGACGGATAGAGAACGGCCCCGGAGGCGTCGCCTGGCGCGCTAGAGATGGCCAAATTCACCCACTGCCGAGAAACGAGAGAGACCATGTCGCGCGTTTGGATCAAGAACTTCAGTGACTATCAGGACGAGACCGTTACGGTACGCGGTTGGATCGACAATCTGAGGTCCAGCGGAAAGATCGGCTTTCTGCAGATCCGAGACGGTAGTGGGGTGGTTCAAGGGGTCGTCAGCCGTGCCGAGGTCGACGAGGCCAGCTGGACCACCCTCAAGCAGCTGGCCCAGGAGGCGAGCGTCGAGGTCGTCGGCAAGGTGGTCGAAGATTCGCGCGCACCTTCCGGTTACGAGATGCACGTTTCGGAGCTTCGTGAGGTGGGAGGAGCAGAGGAGTATCCGATCAGCCCCAAGGAGCACGGAACGGCGTTCCTGATGGAACACCGCCACCTCTGGCTCCGTTCGTCGCGCCAGCGCGCTGCTCTCAAGATCCGTAGCGAGGTCGCGCACGGCATCCGAGACTTCTACTCTGAGCGGGACTTTGTCCTGATCGACTCCCCGATCTTGACTCCTGCCGCGTGTGAAGGAACCTCCACTCTGTTCGAGACGGACTACTTCGGCGACTCCGCGTTCCTTTCGCAGAGTGGGCAGCTCTACCTCGAGCCTGCAGCGGCGGCATTCGGCAAGGTGTATTGCTTCGGTCCCACGTTCCGGGCAGAGAAGTCCAAGACGCGGCGCCATCTGATGGAGTTCTGGATGGTCGAGCCGGAGGTGGCGTTCATGGAGTTCCCCGAGCTCTGTGAGCTAGCTGAGCAGTTCATCACCTATCTGGTGGCGAGGGTGCTCGAGACGTGCCAGGAAGAGCTCAAGCGCCTGGAGCGCGACTGCTCGGTACTGGAGGCGGTGCAGGCGCCGTTTCCGCGGATCCGTTATCACCAGGCGCTGGAGATCCTCGCCGAGAACGGCAAGGACCTGGAGGTCGGAGACGACTTCGGCGCGGAGGAGGAGACGATTCTGGCGAGCGCCTTCGACCGTCCGGTGATGATCACGCACTTCCCGGCGAGCGCGAAAGCTTTCTACATGCAGCCGGATGCCGATGATCCCGATCTGGCTCTTGCTCTCGACGTGCTGGCTCCCGAGGGCTACGGGGAGATCATAGGCGGCTCGCAGCGGATCCACGACCTCGACCTGTTGTCGAGGCGAATCGACGAGCACGACCTGCCGCGCGAGGCCTTCCAGTGGTATCTCGATATCCGGCAGTTCGGGACGTTCCCGCACAGCGGCTTCGGGATGGGGCTGGAGCGCTTCGTTGCGTGGGTCGCCAAGCTGCCTCATCTACGAGAGACGATTCCGTATCCGAGGATGCTCAACAAGATCTATCCTTGATGATGATCGACGCCGGGACGGTGACCGATCAACGAGCGAGCTCTGCAGATCACCTGGCCGATTACCTCATGGCAGATTGGCTGTGCGACTGCAAGCGCGTGGCTCGAACATGAGACGCGAGGGCATCAGCCGATGAGCGAGCTCATAGTGGTCAAACTGGGCGGCAGCCTGATCACGGACAAGGCGTCGCCCAACTGCTCCCGTCCGGAGGTCATCGCGAGGCTCGCCTCAGAGGTGAGCGCCTGGCTCGCGACGAAGCCTCGCGAGCATCTCCTGATCACTCATGGAAGCGGGTCGTTCGGACATGCTGCTGCTCTAGGAACCCCGCTGGTTTCGGCGGAGTCAGTGGTTGCGAGCCCGGATCTCGGCTCGAGTAGCCGTCAGTCGGAGCTTCGGCGCGCAGCTTCGCGGACCCAACTTGCGGCAAGTCGACTTCACGCGATCGTGCGCGATCACCTGGAGGAGGCGGGCGTCGACACCTTTTCTCTGGCACCGTCGAGCTTTCTTCTCGCGAGTGCTGGTGAGTTGGACGAGCGGTTTTCAGAGCCACTCGCGAGGACTCTCGAGGGTGGACTCGTGCCAGTTCTCTACGGGGACGTCGTTCTAGACCGACGATGTGGAGCGGTGATCTGCTCGACCGAGACCGTGCTCGAGTGGGTCGTCGACGATCTTTCCCGCCGCGCCGACGTCAGACGCATTCTCTGGTTGGGAGCAACCGACGGAATTCTCGATGTCGATGGCCAGCGCATCGACCGAGTCGATGAGAACTCTCTGGACGAAACTCGCGAAGCTACCGGAGCCTCTGGAGGCATCGACACGACCGGTGGGATGCGTCTCCGGCTCGACACTGCATGGCGTTTTGCGGAACGGGGCATTCCTTCGTGGATCCTGGACGGGTCGCAGGCGCGTGTACTGGGCGACGCCCTCAGCGGCAGGAGAGTCGGCGGAACCGAAGTGAGCATGAGCGCTGCCGATCGCTCGTCCGCGGCTACAGGGCGCGAGGGCAGATGAAAGGCTTGGTGACAGCTCTAGGCCCTGTCCAGCGTCGCTGATGAGACTCGACTGTCTCGATAGGCCAGAGGCTGTTGTCATGGCGAGTTCTAGTGGCGACTCCCGCAGCCGGTGCGGGGCCCCTAACTCCTGACGAGAGAGCGGTTTATGGGCTCTTTACCGAACGCACATGGTCCGGTGCGAAGTGGAGCTAAGGTGTTGAAAACAAAAGGCTGCGGAGGTCGGCTCTGAGTTGATTTCCTCAGGGTTTTCCACAGGAGCTGCGGATTCGTCCTCAGGTGTCAGGACACGCCGCGGCGTCGCGCGAGGAACAAGTGACGTGTGCCAGATGCGAGGGGCTCCTCGTGACTGATCTCGAAGTGCTCCTCCAGGAGGCTCCGGCAGCGCTCGAGGGTGTAGTCGGGATCCTGGTCGTCTTTGTTGGCCAACAGTCGGCGCGCCATCGGATCGCTCTTGTCGACGAACTCGAGGACGAGTGCATCAGTTTGTGAGGTCAGCCACTCGATGACCTGGGCCAGTGGCAGATTCCTGGTGAGAACGAGGTGATGGATGAGTGCCAGAGCGAGCAGCAGATCGGCACGTCCCCGCTGCTCGAACGGCACCCGCTCGCGAGAGCGCCAGCCCTGGGCAGGAGAAGGATCAGCGAGATCCATCGTCAGTGGCAACACGCGAGTCGACTCGGTCGGCGCTTGACGGAGTTCTGCGAAGACACGGTCGACCACGGCCGGATCGAAGTCGACCGCTACCGCGTAGTCACCGTGCTTCGCGGCGACACGGGTGAACGTCGCATCGTTGCAGCCGAGGTCCCAGATCATGCCAGGAGCAATGGCCTCGGCTGCCCGGCTCACGAAGTGGTGTTTGGCGTCTCGATCCGCCTGCTCGTACGTGCAGGTCTCGGAGTAGCTCGTCCAGGCAGAGGGGGCGCGTCGAGGAGCAAGCCTCGCGACGAGTCGCAGGAGTCGATCAACGTTGGATTCGATGAGTTGCTTGCCGAAGCCAGCTCGCTCGACCGTTCGACGCATGCCGTCCGGCCGCGCGGCGAGCGACTCCTGGAGACGGCTCTGCAGGTAGACGTGAGAGAAGACACCCGGTCGGAGCCGGTCGCGTAGACCGAGGAGTCGGTTGCACACCCCGGGCTCGACACCGTCGACTCGGGCGCGTAGCAGGCGCTGGAGCGGGATTGCGCGATAGGCCTCGAGCATGAGGGGGTAGAGAAAGAGCTCGCAGAACTGGGTGTATCCGATCCAGGGATCGCCGTCGCGGTAGGGTTCGAACGAAGGGACGTCGATGAACACCGGACGAGTTCCGAGCCACTGGATGTTGTAGGCCGAGCTGTCTTTCAGAATCCAGCCTTCGGACAAGGCTTCGCGAAGCAGGCGGAGATGCAGGAGCGCGGCTTCTCTGAGCATCGAGAAGCTCCACTCATAGGGATACGAGACAAAAGGGATGGTCTCGTGCTCTAGAGCAAGGCACCACTGTCTGTCAGGGGAAGCCGACAGTATCTGGCGGGAGATCGCATCATCGGCCGTCTCCGTGGCGACGATGCTGCCGTCCTGCTGGCCCTTCTGGAAGAAGCGCGTCTGGGCTAGCTGACGATAGAAGTCAGCGCTGCGCTCGTCGAGCGCTCGCAGAATCCGACGATCGTTCCGAAAGACCTGACTGGAACGGTCTCGAAATGACGAAGACTCAGCCTCTAGGCCCATGCTCCGGGTCTTTTCCAGGGCGCACCAGCCCCTGGACGCGGTGCCAGAACATCTTGACCATGAGGCCCAGGCCGGCGACTCCTCCGAGGAGAACCTGGAGGAGGATGCTGCCCGAGGCCGGATCCAGATACGCGGCGCTTGTCGTCGGTGTCGCGAGAGCGACGGCCACGGTGACGCAAGTGAACAAGATGACTCTCATGATTCGACTCGTGCAAGCATGAGGCGTGCCAGAGTGTTGCGGGGGACTTCGTCTGTCGCTTGCCGAGGGAGCTAGTGTAGCGTTTGGGCACTCCGTCGCCCAGAGATGGTGCCCAGAGATGGCGCCCAGAGGCGAGCGGAAAAGGGCAGCGGACGGAGCCCCGAGCCTGGTCCGCTCTCTCTCTTCGAAACTTCTGAGAGAGGATGGAATAGGCCGACCGCCACTGCGTAATCGAGTGCATGGTTGCCGCTACTCTCCCCATGAATTCTGTTCGTCCGTCTCTCTCCGCGTCGCCTGAGGCACCCGCCTCGGAGACCCAGCTGATTCTCCTGGCTCGCAAGGGTGACTTGCAGGCTCGAGAGACTCTCGCGCAGCAACTACGCCGCCCCGCTTTCCTCTTGGCGCTTCAGTTGCTCGGTAATCGCGACGATGCCCTGGACTGCACGCAGGAGTCGCTCCTGAGGTTCTTCTCGAAGTTGCATCTCTTCGAGGACGGCCGTCCGATCCTGCCTTGGCTTCGCCGAATCGTCAGAAACCGCGCGATCGACATGCTTCGACGAAAGAAGGTCCGGCGCGCCGACTCTCTGGATTCTTGTCTGGAGGACGAAGCTCCGATCGAGGTTCCGGACACGACGCAGGACACGCACCGCACCGTTCATCTGCGCGAGCAGAAGGCTCTGGTCTGGTCCTGTGTTCAGGCTCTGAGCCAGGCTCAACGCGAGATCATCATCCTCCGCGACTATCAGGACCTGAGCTACCAGGAGATCTCGGAGACGTTGGAGGTTCCGATGGGGACGGTCATGTCCCGCCTCCATCGGGCCAGGGCCGAGCTCCGGAAGAAGGTCTGTTCGGCACTCGACGGCTCGCAGCGGGGCTGATGACTGATGGCAACGAGTCACATCTACACGAGTCACATCTAATAGGCTCGGTGTGACCGTTGCGCACGGAGCGCCGAGACACCATCGATTGACCACGAAGTACGACTTGGGAAACGACTGACGCGACATGTGGAGTCCATGGCAACGCCGGCAAGGGAGGGTCTCGTGAGCAGCGGTTGTCCGCTCGCAGACGGTGGACCGTGCCCGTACGGCGACGAGATGCTCACCGGGTACATCGACGGTGTACTGACCCAGGGAGATCGCCAGCGGGTCCAGCTGCGTCTGGAGACCTGTGAGCGTTGCCGCAGCATGGTCGAGGAGTTGGAGGGCATCCGTGAAGCGGCTCTGACGACTCGCTTCGTGCAGGTGCCGGACGATCAGTGGAACGAAGCGCCGAGGTCGACACTGAGTCTCGTCTGCCGGAATCTGGGGTGGGCCGGGCTGGCCTTGTGGACCCTGTTGACTCTCGCTGTCCTGCTTTCGACCGACGAGCAAGTGCTGGAGAGCTACGGTCGGTGGTTGGTGGCTGGAGGTCTCGGAAGCCTCTTGCTCCTCCTCCTGTCTGCGGCGCTGGATCGGTGGCGCTCCGCCCCGGGCGACATATATCGCGGAGTCCAGAAATGATCGTCACCAGCACCGAGTTCGTGCCAGGAATGCGGGTCGTCAAGGTGCTCGGGCTGGTGCGCGGCAACACGATTCGAACGCGGCACGTCGGCAAGGACATTATGGCGACTCTGCGAGGTCTCGTCGGTGGTGAGGTCTCCGAGTACACCAAGCTTTTTGCCGAATCCCGGGAGCAGGCTCTCGACCGAATGGTGTCGGAGGCCCAGCAGCTAGGCGCCAACGCCATCATCGAGGTCCGCTTCAGCACCTCGATGGTGATGACGAGTGCCGCCGAGCTGCTGGCGTACGGCACGGCCGTGACCCTCGAGCCCGCAGACGCAGACGATGCGAGCTGATCCCCTGCAGGAGCAGCCTTGGTCGAAGTCGTGACAGTGGCGATACCAGGGCCGGCCGATGCCTGAGGAGTCCCGTCTAGTCGTCGGCGAGCGTGCCGGTGAGCGAGTCGCGCGTCTCGTGATTGCTCGTCCAGAGAAGCTCAACGCCCTGAGCACGCCACTCATCGAGAGCGTTCTCGATGCGCTTGCCGAGTGCGAGCGCGACGCGCAGTTGCGGGCCTTGACCGTCGAGGGAGAAGGTGGGCGCTCGTTCGTGGGTGGCGCCGATCTCAACGAGCTGTCGACGCTCGACCCGAAGAGCGCGCGGATCTTCATCACCCGCCTCCATGAGCTCTGTGATGGTTTGAGGAGACTCGACGTACCGGTGATCGGCTTGATCGATGGCTACTGTCTCGGTGCCGGGCTCGAGGTGGCAGCGTGCTGCGACCTTCGGGTTGCGAGCTCGACCTCGACGTTCGGAATGCCCGAAGTGCGTATGGGAATCCCGTCGGTGATCGAGGCGGCCTTGTTGCCGAGGTTGATCGGGTTCGCAGCCGCTCGCGATCTGGTCTTGACTGGTCGGGTGATCGATGGAGGTGAGGCCTACCGTTTGGGGTTGGTCGATCGTCTCGTCGAGCAAGACGAGCTGGCAGCCGCACACGACGAGGTCCTCGACGATCTGCTGGCCTCGCCGAGGCGTGCTCTAGCACTGCAGAAGCGGCTTCTCGCCGACTGGCTCGAGCAGCCACTCGGTTCTGCAATCGACGCTGGCATCGACGCGCTCGCTGAGGCCTACGACGATGGCGAGCCCAACCGCGTCATGGGTGACTTCCTGGCCCTCAGGGCCTCTCGAAAGGTCTAGCGAGGTCCAGCTCGACGCGGATCGCATCGATCGGTAGGCGGTACGCGACCGCCGGTGCGTGACCGGCGGTCCGAGCCTGGACGCCTGCTCAGAACCCGCGGTCCGGTTTCCCCACTGGGCCGACGGGCGCGCCTACTTGGTCTGTGCTCGGGCCAGCGCGTTGTAGATCGCCATCCCCGGGTACTGCCAGCTGAAGCCGTCGACCCTGGCGATTTCGGCGCCGTCGCGCATGATCAGCCCCGTGGGCACACCCTTGACGTTGTCTTCCTTGGCCTGTGGGTCCTGAAAACCTTCCGGGAGGCCGTAGTACTCG
Organism: Thermoanaerobaculia bacterium; assembly: GCA_028285365.1. Lineage (GTDB taxonomy): Bacteria > Acidobacteriota > Thermoanaerobaculia > Multivoradales > Multivoraceae > JANQPS01. The sequence continues at coordinate 12,639 of JANQPS010001387.1, forward strand.
AAGGAGATCTTGCTGTCGGCGAGGAGATCTTCGAGCGCGAAGATCCTCGGCATCCAGTTCTGGCAGTGGTCACACCAGCTCGCGAAGTACATCTTGATCACGATGTCCTCATCGAACTGGGCGAGGCGGTCGACGTACTGCTGATAGGGCGAGTACAGTGCCTTTCGCTTGCCCCATGACTCGTCGTACTCGATGATCGAAGCCTGGGTCTGGTCCTTGAGCAGCGGAGCCTTGAGCAGCATTCGGAACTTCTTGCCGTTGAAATCGAACGCCGGCAGCTGGTCGACCAGTTGAAAGCCTCCGGAGCCAACGACCTTCGCGCCGGCGTTCTTGTGGCGCACAGCGGTTTCGTCGTCCTTGAAGGCGATGATCTCGTAGCGATCCCAGCGCTTGGTGCGGGGATGGAACTCGAAGATGCCGCCGAGATGAGGCGACTGGATGAGGACCGTCCCGGGAGGCTGGGATCTGAAAAAGCGTGAGCCGAGGATCTCCTGGCCGTCGATCTCGAGGACGAAGCCGCCCATCGGGTAATAGACGCTGGAGCCCTGGGCGTGCAGGGAAAGTGCGGTGAGGAGCATCAAGCAACAGGTGGCTAGAACGATTCGGTTCTTCATGGTCTTCAGCTCGAGGGTCTAGATCTGAGAGTGTGTAGGGTGGGTGGGGATACAGAGGCAGATCGAGGGGGCTGATCGCAGTGCGGGCCCGCTGCCGTCGCAGTCGGGCGCAGCTTCCGGCCGGGTGGCACCTGCGGGACTTCGAAGCTCTCGAGTCTCACTCCGAGCCCGGGCCCCGAAGCCGGCTCAAAGGCTGAGAGCGACGAGGTCGACAATCCCACTCTTCTTGCTGCGAACTCTAACAGCACTCCCGGGGCCAGTTCTTCCCTTCGTGGCGTCGGGTCCGGCCGACCGGGCCTTCGAGTCTCGAAGGTCTATTCGGCGGGCGTGCGGGCTGTCCGGCCGCTACGCAGTTCGCTCCAGATCCCCACTTCGAAGCGTCCCGACGAGTTCGCAGCCGCACGAAACATCCCGGCCGTGTTGAAGGTCATCGCAATCGATCCTAGATGGTCGACCGCCACGATGCCTCCGGTGCCTCGAGGAAGGGACTCGAGCACCACGTCGTCGGCAGCTCGTTGCAGCTCCTGAGACGCGAACTGGATTCGCCCTGCAAGAGCGGCTGCAACCGTGTGGCGAATGAGCTCTTCGCCGCGCCCAGTGGCAACCACTGCCGCGCTGGCGTTGTTGGCGTAGACGCCGGCGCCGATGATGGCAGCGGCATCGATTCTCCCGTAGCGCTGATTCATGAGACCACCGGACGAACTGCCGGCCGCGAGGTTGCCGTACCGGTCGAGAGCCACGACCCCGACGGTGTTTTGAGGCCTCGAGACGGGTTCTGCCGATGGCCTGCGCATGGCTTGCCACTGTTCGAACTTGCCGGGGGTCGTGAAGTAGTCCTGGGGAGCTCGCCGTAGCTCCTGCTCGCGCGCAAACTGGTCCGCGCTCGTGCCGGTGATGAGAACGTGAGGAGAGCGCTCCATGACACGGCGGGCCAGGCTGATCGGATTGCGCACGTTGCGCACCGCACCGACCGATCCGGCAGACAAGCTCCTGCCGTCCATGATGGAGGCGTGCAGCTCGTGCGTGCCACGGTCCGTGAGCACGGCACCCTTGCCTGCGTTCATCAGAGGATCATCCTCCATGAGAACGACGAGACTCTCGACGACCTCGAGCGCGGCTTGACCGTCGTCGAGCCGGTCGCGACCCTCGGCGAGGACTCGCCCGAGCAGCTCGAAGTAGGGTTCCGGATCGTTGCCGTTGCGATCGATGGTGCCGGTGCCACCGTGAAGAGCGAGTGCCCAGGCCAGCCGTTCGGGGGCCTCACTCTGCTGGGTGGGTGTCTCCAGCTCGGGCTCCACCTGCGGCTCCGCGTCCGATGAAGAGTTGCACCCGCCGACGCTCAAGGAACAGAGCGTCAGCAAGGTGACACGCGCCAGCCAGCGCACAGACGTGCCGACGCTTGTGCCGGGTGTCGACGATCGGATGGTCATGAGCCCTGCAGCTGATCCGCAAGAAGGGATCCACGAGACGGGATCCGCGAGATGGGTCGCGGAGTCACGCGCTCTTGGAAACCCGAATGAAGACGAAGAGCTGGAGGGTACCAGGTCACGCGATCCGAGTGTGGATCTCGGCAGTCGCTCCGAAGGCGACGGAAAAACCCGCAGTGCCCGCAGATGATGAATAATCGGTCCCCGGCAGCAGCGTGCGCACACTTCGCGACTGGACTCGAGTGAATCGACGACTCGAGTCGACCTTTGGAGAGACCATGGCTCGAGGCGAGCAGGCAACCGAATACCGTGATCGCGCTCTTGACGAAGAGTTCTGGGAAGCGGCTCGAACGGGTAGGGAGCCGAGCGATAGTCGCTGGTTTTTTCCTGCGGTCATCGCCGTTCTCGTGGTGGCCACTCCCTGGTATCTGCCCGAGTCGATCGGTACTCGGCAGGCAGGCGGCCTACCGCTGTGGGTCTGGCAGGCTCTGTTTGGAGCTTTGGGCGTGTCGGCCCTCACCGCGTACGGGGCGTTTCGCCTCTGGCGTGAGGACGAGAGCTCCGAGGCGAGCCCCGAAGCCGCGCCCCCGGACGAGGGGAGCTGAGTCTTGCCCGAAGTCAATCTCGGCACTCCGGCCCTCGTGGTCATGGGTGTCTACCTCATGGTCATGCTCGGTCTGGGGTGGGCCGGGCGTATGTCGAGGCGGGAAGAGTCCCTCAAGGACTTCTATCTGGGTGGCTCTAGCTTCGGCGTCGTTGTCCTGTTCCTGACACTGTTCGCGACGCAGTACTCGGGGAACACCCTGCTGGGTTTTGCCGGTCGGTCGTACCAGCAGGGACTGACGTACGTCGTCAGCGTCATCTTCATGATCCTGGTCGTCACGGTCTATCTCGCCTACGCGCCGCGGCTCTTCCGACTCGCACGCAGATTCGGATACATCACGCCAGCGGACTACGTCTTCCACCGGTTTGGCTCGCACCGTCTGCGCGTTCTCGCGGTGCTTCTGTTGTGCTGGGGGTTGGCCAACTACGTGCTGGAGCAGCTGGTCGCGATGGGACACGGCGTGGAAGCGATCAGTGGCGGACGCATCGGCTTCATGCAGGGCGTGTTGATGCTTGCCGTCGTCATGCTGATCTACGAGTCGCTGGGTGGAATGCGGTCCGTGGCGTGGACCGACGTCGTCCAGGGGAGCTTGTTGCTGGTGGGCTGCGCGGGGATCCTCTACGTTCTCCTCTCCAACGAGGGCGGTCTGCCAGCGGTTGCCGAGGCCGTCGCCAGCTCGGCGCCGGAGAAGCTCGAACCGCCCGAGGGTAGGGGGTTGCGCGTCTGGATCAGCAACCTCGTGCTGCTGGGTTTTGGGGTGGCTATCTATCCCCACGCGATCCAGCGGATCTTTGCGGCGCGTTCAGCGAAGACTCTCCGTCGAAGTCTGGCCGTCATGGCTTTCATGCCGCTCGCGACGACCCTGCTGGCGTTTCTGATCGGCTACGTGGGCCTGAGCCGCTTCCCAGGACTCGATCGGGTGGAGAGCGACAAGATCACGGTCTACGTGCTCAGCGGCCTGGTCGAAGGCTCCGTCGTGGCCTACTGGCTGGTGGTGTTCGTTTTCGCTGCGGTGGTCGCAGCGATCATGTCGACTGCCGATTCCGCGTTGCTGTCTCTTGGCAGCATGCTCACGAAGGACATCTACCGGCCCTACTTCAAACCCAACGCCACGGCCCACGAGCTCCTGATCGTCGGGAAGACCGTCTCCTGGCTGCTGATGGGGCTCTTGATCACCATGGCCTGGGTCTCGCTCGAGACCGAGAGCTCACTCTGGCTGCTGATTCGACTGAAACTCGAGTTCATGGTCCAGCTTGCGCCGGCCCTCATCCTGGGCCTCTACAGCCGGCGCCTCTCGGCGTCAGGCGTGTTCTGGGGAATGCTGATCGGGACCGGGATCACCTTGGCGATCTGGGTCGGAGTGGCGGTGGGATTGATGGCCGATCGATCGCCGCTCGGGATCAATGCCGGTGTGTGGGGACTTGCGGCGAACGTGGTCATCAGCTGGCTCGGGCGTCGGTCGGAGGAGTCGGAACGAGCGCCGGCCGAGTGAGCTTCCCGAGCCGAATCTGGAGGGTTCGCTTGGCCGTGGCATTGTTTTCGCTAGGATTTTCAGGGGGATGGTGTCGCTGCCGGCCTACAGCTCCGTGGGCGTAGGGGGCGACTCGTCGAGGCCCCTCATTCAATGGCTGCACTCTCCAAACTCTGGCTTCGCTTGCGCGGTGACTACACCGCGATAGCCGACGGGTACTATCGGGCGGGCAAGCTCTCGCAGGCTGCGCAGCTCTACGCACGGGCTGGCAACTTCGAAGAGGCTGCGCGACTGAGTGCTCGGGCCGGCGACGAAGAGAAGGCGATGGGTTGGCTGGCTCGCCTCAGAGATCCAC
>JANQPS010001389.1 GCA_028285365.1 Thermoanaerobaculia bacterium
TTGGATCGTGATGAAGGCTCTCGAGAAGGATCGAGAGCGGCGCTATGCGTCGGCCCGCGAGTTGGCCCAGGACATCGAGCGCCATCTGAACGACGAGCCGGTGTTGGCGGGACCGCCGACGTTGGGTTACCGAACCTCGAAGTTCGTGCGCCGCCATCGGCTCGCGGTGAGCATGGTGAGCATCGTGTTGCTGGCCCTGCTGGGTGGAGCCGCCCTCGCCACGGTGGGTCTGCTACGGGCACGTGAGGCTGAGTCGGTGGCGCGATCCGAGGCTGCCAAGGCCAACGAGATCAACCGCTTTCTGCGACGGGTCTTGAGTAGTGCGAGTCCCGACGGCGGCCTGGGGCACGACGCAACCGTCGTCGAGGCGCTGGGACGGGCGCGAGAAAGGTTGTCGGACAGCTTCGAAGACAACCCCGAGATCGGCGCGGACCTCAGAAACGTGATCGGCGCCACCTTCATGGAGCTGGCTCTCTACGACGATGCCAGGGAGCTGCTCGAAGAGTCGCTGACCATGAGGAGAGAAGCTCTCGGTGAGCGACACCCGGACGTCGCCAGCACGCTCAACGAGCTGGCACGTCTCAGCAACTTTGCCGGCGATCTCGAGGCGTCTGAGGACTACTTCCTGGAGACCCTGGACGTTCTTCGTGCAGCGCACGGTCCTCGTCACCAATACGTGGCGGCGACGCTCAACAATCTGGGCATGCTCTATACGAACATGGGGCGACAAGAGGAGGCTCTGCGAACGCTCGAGCAGGCCCTCGAGCTCAAACGCGATCTCTTCGGCGACGTCCACCGGGAAGTGACTCCGACGCTCAACAACCTCGGTTTGCTGCTCGGCGACATGGAGCGTCACGCCGAGGCCGAGAGCTACTTGAGAGAAGCCTTGGAGGCGAATCGCGAGCTCGACGGTCCCGAGAGCGGCCGAGTGGCGATCAACCTCAGTAATCTCGCCCGCAGCTTTGCCGAACAAGAGCGCTACGAAGAAGCGCTGGAGACACTCGGCGAGGCCCTGGCACTCAAGGAGTCGGCGTTCGGTAAGGAGCATGTGAGCTACGCGATTACCCTGAGCAGTCTGGGCGAGGTGCTCGACGCACTCGGTCGGCACGACGAGGCGCACGAGCGTCACCTCAGCGCTCTGGAGATCTTTCGCGATCGGCTTCCTCCCGACAGCTATCGACTCGGAGAAGCACTCATGTTGCTGGGTCGAAATCTCCTGGAGCGAGGCGAAATCGAAGAGGCATCGCGTCAGCTCGAGGAGAGCGAGGCACTGTTACGGTCTGCCTTTGATGATGACGATCGACGCCTGAAGAAGCTCGAAGAGCTCAAGGCCAGAGCGAGTCAAGGCGGCTGAGTCGGGGCGTCGACCCTCAGCGCAGGTTCGCTTCGCCTAGGTCACGGACTCGTCGTACGGGCGAGGCTGCAAGCAACAGTGCGGAAGCTAGGGAAGCCAATCCTGCGAGTGCAAGCAGGTTGCGGAGTCCGAAGACTTCTCCCAGCCAGCCCGCAAGCGCAGCACCAATGAGCTGAGCGGCATAGAAGGTAAAGGTGAAGCAGCCGTTGACTCGGCCCAACTGATCTGGAGGCGCAGCGGCCTGAATGAGACTGGCAATTCCGACGTTGGCAATCGTCTCGCCTCCGTCTCCGAGCAGTTGATGGAGTGCGAGTACCGTCAGCCCCAGGACAAAGGTCGCCGGCGTCAGGGGCAGGAGCATGATGGCGAGGGCTCCACAGAGAGTCCCTGCGACGATCGAGGGACCTACCCCGATGACACTCCCAAGGCGCTCGGCCGCGAGAGCACCTAGGAGCGAGCTCACTGAACCTACGGCGAAGACCATGCCGAGAACGCCGGTCGCGAACCCCAACTCGCGGGACGCGAACAGCAGATACACGACGCTGAGGATCGCAAACGACAACGACCGGAGCGCTGCCGACAGCGTGAGGACGCGGAGCAACGGGTCGCGCACGACCGTCTCGAAGCCGCGTGCGATCGATCTCAGACGGTTCGAGTGCTGGCGCTCTTCGGGCGCAGGCTCGGCGGTGCGGATGCGACTGAGAGTGAGAGCGGAGATCATGTAGGAGGTGGCGTCGACGAGAATGGCCAAAGGCGCACCGAGCCATTGAACCAGCCAGCCGGCCACCGGGAATGCCGTGGCTTCGGCGGCCGAGGCGCCTGCGCTCAGCTTGGCGTTCGCCTCCACCAGACGGGAGCGCTCGACGAGCGTTGGCAGATATGAGCGGCGAGCCACGCTGAACATCGCGCTGAGCGTGGCCGAGGCGAAGACGACGATGTAGAGAAGCTCGATTCGGAGTACGCCGAGACCGGCCGCGAGCGGGATGGTCAACAGCAGCGCAGCGCGTCCCCAGTCGCAGAAGATGAGGATCGGTCGACGGGACCGCCGGTCGCTGATGTCGCCGGCCCAGAGTCCGAGGAGGAACCCGGGAACCGTATCGGCAAGCGTGAGCAGAGCCAGCTCCTTGGCGCCGGCATCGAGCACGAGAATCGCGACGAAAGGCACCGCGACGCGCCGCACCATCGAGCCGAAGTTGGAGACGGTGGCAGCCGTCCAGAGGTTGACGAAGTCGCGATGGCGCCAGAGGCTCGCAGGGGAACCTGATTCCTCCCCTTCGCGAGCCGTCTCAGGACTCTGGGGAGTCGAGGCGTCGGACTCGCCTGGCTCTTGCTCTGGGTCGTTCGGCATGGGCTCTCTGGAGCCGCATTCTTGCAGTCACGGCTAGACGGCCCAACTAGACAGCCCAACCAGCCAACCCAGGTTCGAGAGCCCGGGCTTGGTCGCACGGATTGGGTAGCCCAGGCAGTCCGGAACGTCTCTGGGCCCCCTGCTGATCGTCAGTGACTTTGGGAGCAGCTAGGAAAAGGACAGCCTCTAGTCGATCGCTCCGACGGACGACTAGCTCAGACCGCGGCTAGACGCTGGCGCCTGAGATGCCGCGTCTTGGACCATTCTTCGCTTCCGAAGACGTCCGGTCCGACCTCGACGAGCCTGGGAACGAGTTGGAAGATCGAGACCTGCGTCCACTCGTGACCGGCGCGGTCTCGGTACCCCTGCTCGTTCAGCGTCTCGGCCACTTCGCCGAACGAGCGGTCCTCGACGAACATCTCGAGCATGGTCTTGAGCACCTCGACTTCCGTCGGACTCTCTTCGAGCGAGTGGCAGTCGTCGGCCACTCTGAGTCCGTAGGGAATCTCGGTGGTCTTGAGGACCGCGGACGAATCCGTCTGCGAGGGACGCTCCCACTCCAGGGCGATCAGTTTCCAGCCTTCGGCGCTCCGCTTCTCGATGAGATCCGCGGGCGGCGTCTCGTCGACGAGATCTCTCACGACGTCGCGAACGATTTGGACGGATGACATGACTCTCTCCTCCTATGCGCCTCAGCACCTGGATGGCCTGGAAACGGTGGTCGGCGAGGACGTTCGGGCGAGTTGTGGCTATCTACGAAACTGTCGGCTAGAGGTTTGCGGCTTTCGGACTCCCCCAGATTCGGCGAAACGCCTCGTAGCCGAGCTCGCTGCTGAGACCCAGGATCTCGTCCTGGCAGTCGATGATCTGGCACTGATCGGTGCCACCAAAACGGGGTCCTCGCAACCCTCGCCCGACGATCTGCTCGTACAAGACGCGACTGACAGTGGGTCGGCCGACAACCACGTGAGAGATCTTTGGATCGTCGAATCCGGTGGTCAGCACCTGACAGTTGCAGAGGACCTGATGGCTACCGTTGCGGAACTCGTCGATCAGCTGTCGGCGAGTCGCATCTCGGGTGTTACCGGAGATGGGTGCCGCTGCAACGCCGTCGCGACGGAGGAGAAAGGCCATGCACTCGGCATCGCGAACACTGGGTCCGAAATACAGGACATGGGCATCGGGATCTCTGCAGATCTCCTTGAGCTTGTCGAAGAGAACCAGTCGCCTGGGTGAGTTGTCTGTGCGAATGGCGAGGGTCCTGTCGATTTCGTCGATTTGATCACTGGTCAGAGTGCCGCTCTTGGCCACCTTGCCGAGACGGATCCGTGTCGGGGTTCCCACCGTCTCCCAGATGGGCTTGGCCAGGATTCCTCGCTGCTGGAGCTCGAGTCTCGGCTCGGTACCGAGCGTTTCGGTCGGTTCTACGAGCTCGCCGAAGATTCTTCGCAGCTCGACCGTGCCGGTGTCGGGTTCATCAGGTGTGTACTCCATTCGAAACGGAGTGGCGGTCAAGCCGATCACCGTAGTGTGGCGTGGGCCTTGACCGAAGTCGCTGCCTTGCGCCAGGGCTTCGAGGATTTCGCGGTACGAGGGAGTTGCGGCTCGATGCGCTTCGTCGATGACGATGAGTCGGACCGAGCGCTGCAGGTCGCTGACGATTTGTCGTGAGGCGGGATCTCGCGAGCGAAGGAGGCTCACCATTCGGTGGGGTGTGGAAACGAGAACACAGGGGTGGTCTTGAGTCTGGTAGACAGCCTCTCTTTGTTGCTCGTCAGAGCGGGAGTAACCACCCCAGAATCGGGTCAAGAGGAGGGGGGTCGCAGCAGGATAGGCCGACCAGACCTGCTTGAAACAGGCACAGGCCTGTTCGCAGAGCTCTTCCGTATGCGCCAGCCACAGTGCTGTGGCTGAACTCTCTTCCGCCGAGGGCTCCCAGCGGTCCTTGAGCCAGAACTGGATGCTCTCGATTGCAGTTCTCGTCTTGCCGGCGCCGGTGGGGAGAGTCACGATGCAGCGCTCTCCCGGCGAAGCGAAGCGGACCAGTAGCTTGCGTTGGACCTCCTTCTGGAAGTCTTCCAGCGGCTTGATTCGAGTTAGTCCCCGAATCCACTCGGAGTGTGGTGGCCGGCTGGGCACAGGGATCCCCGCGAGCTCGCTGGGGAGGTCGACTTCACGCACGAACTGGATCGCGCCGGACTTTCCAGGGTGCCAGCGGCCAGGTGGTCTGACCCCGCATGCTGAGCCGACAGCGTTCTTGATTCGGTGGTCGGCCAACAGATCAACGCCGTGTTGAAGAACGAGCGCCGTCGCCAGTTCTCGCTTCGTTCCCCTGCGATCCCTGCCCGTCTCATGTTTGCGCACTTGTCGCAGAGTGAATAGAAGATCGCCCAAGAGATCCTCCAGATCGCGGTGGAGGAAAATGTCGATGAGCCGTTCGACCGTTTGGATCTCCCAGCGAGTGGTCAGCAAAGGCTGGTCGCCCGCCGACTCCTGGGGCGGTGGTGCCTTCCGCTTGCGCGCCACGAGCCCGCCGCGGCGCGACGCGCTGCTCGCGACCCGCGCATCGCGAGCGAGCAACTTGCGGACCTGTTCGTACTGCTCGTCGGAGAGGTCCCATACTTCGCGGATTGCGT
>JANQPS010001391.1 GCA_028285365.1 Thermoanaerobaculia bacterium
AACCCGGGTAGTCGAGCTGGAGAATCGGCTCCTCAATGCCGAGGAACTGGTCCGTGTGGCCGAATCGGTAGCCGAGGAAGCCCTCTCCCGACTCGAGCGACTGGGTGCAGCCGCGGTCGCGCGGAAACCTCTTCAGGAAACGCCTGCGCCGGACTCCGAAGCGTCTGAACGGGACGCGTCGGCAGCGGACGACGATCAGCCGCTGGAAGCTTCGGATCACTCTCCAGAGGCGGAACCCGAGGCCGCGATCGCAGACGAGGGAGCGGATGAGAGTGTCGACTGGCCAGCGCCCGACGAGAAGAGTCGGGAGGTCGAGTCGGAGCAGGACGTCATGCTCGCTCCAGAGGCGCCTGAGGTCGTCGAGGGGTTCGCCCTCGAGGATGAAGAGGCTGCTCCTGGGGATGGAGACGAGCTCTCTGCGCTCGCTGACGGGGTGGCTGCGCCTGCGTCGCAGTCCTCGGACGCTACAGAAGACCATGTCGATCGTGTGGAGTTGGCGCGCGACGAGGCGGCGCTTCTGGTCTCCGGTTCTGAAGCGAGCTCGACGGTTTCGGACTCCAGTGACGAGCCCGCCGGCGATCTGCTCGCGCAGCCCGAGGAATCCTCCGAGGAGGCGTCGGGCGATGATGTCTCCGACACCGCGCGGCTCTTTGATGTCGACGCCGACAGCGCGCCGAGCGCCTTCGACGAGAGTGACCACGACGAGAGTGACGCCAGCGAAGCGAGTGCTCACCCGGACGACGAGGCGGTGTCGACTGAACTACCGACCGAGCTGACGACAGAATCGGCGGCCGCATCGGCTTCGGAGCCACTGCCCGCCCTCGACGACGAAGAGTCCCTCGACCTGTCGACCAGCGACTCAGATCCCGGGGATGACGAGAGTCGCGAGGTTTCACCCGATGAGCCTTCTCCAGAGGAGCCCGCGGAGCCTCCCTCATCTGACGAAGAGGCTCTCGCCTCTCAGGAGCTCGACGAGGCCACCGACACGAGCCCCGGGTCCCAGACAGTCGACGCACCGGACGCCCTCGAGGCGAGCGAGGAGATCGCAGCGGCTGCGAGTGAGCCCGACGAGTCGGCGGCCGCCGATCCTCCAGAGGAGCTGGCGGTTGCCGACAGCCGGAGCTCTTCGGATGAAGAAGACGAGTTGCCAACGCCAACCGACGACTCGCCCGCTACCGAGCGGCTCGGGGAAGAGGTGGCCGCTGAGTCGTCAGAGCCTGTCGAGTCCCTAGATGGCTCTCTCGACGGCTCAGCCGGCTCCCCCGATGACATCACTGCCGAGATGGAGCTTCCCCTCTCGGCGACGCCCAAGCTCGACGACGAGGCGGAGGCCCGGCTGTCCGAGGCCGCGGAAGTGCGTCTTGGCGAGAACGACGCGGCTTCAACCGCTCCCGAGCTCGTCGACACGGACGGTCTGTTCGAGGCTGAAGGCGCCAAGGCATCAGTGTCCAGCCAGGACGCGACGCTCGATCCGACTGACGAGCAGGAATCGGCTGATGCGGAGCTCGAAGGGTCAGGCGCACACGGCGTGGGCTACGAAACTGTCAGTCAACCCGTCCAGACGCCCGAGACCGCCGAGGGCAGGGCCGAGGAGTCATTCGCAGACCTTGCTCTCGAACTGGAGTCCACCGAGCCTTTGTCGGAATGGGACGAACAGCCGGGTACGACAGTGCTCGAGCCGCCGGTCGCCACCGACTCGCAGGCAGAGGACTCTTCGGAGGAGACGGATCCGGAGACGTCGTCCGGATCGCAGGTCTCGTGGGATACCTGGCACGCCGGCGTGCAGGCGGGCTCGGAAGATGAAGCCGAGTCCTCACGGGCTGACTCGGAGTCGGCCGACTCCAGCGACGCCTTTGCGACCCGCGTCCTTAGGACTCCTGCGGTGCCGAAACCCAGCGAGATCGGCGGTGACAATGGATCGTCGGACGCCTCGCTGTTGGATCATCCCTCCGAAGCCGACACGATGTCTTTCCCGCCACTCGATCCGAGTCGATTGAGTGACGCGATGGACGAGCTGTCCACGATCGAAACGCCAGTCGGGGGGGGGTCGAGTGCCAACGACACCGCCGATGAAGATTTCCAAGTGGAGTTCGACATCGATCCTCAGGACGCGCTAGCCGATCGAGGACCGGGTCGTCTGCCCAGAGTCGGTGATCAGGCCCCGCCCGAGTCTGGAGACGAGGCGGCGCAGGAGGCCTCGGTCACGGTGACGACTGAGGAAGAGATGAACGCCTCGCTAGGACCGGACAGTGTTCGGACGCGCGAGACGTTCATCAGCAGGCTCGAGAGTGGCTCTCGGCTGCTGACGACGGACCGCTTCCGGCGCCTGGAGCCAGTGAGTCGCTCCGACATTCAAGTGAGCGACTGGCTCCAGAAGCACGACGATCTGCCCTCGATCAGGAAGACGGCCGCGGGGCGCATGCCGGACGACGAGCTGTATAGGGTTCTCCACCTGTTCTTCGAGCGCGGGTTGGTGCGGCTGTCGGCTTGAGCAGCCATCGGCTCAGAGAACAACTATTGACGGAGAGCACAATGGCAACCCATCGGTGTGCGGCGAGTTTCTGGTCGCGTCGAGGCCTCGCCGGTCTCATGGTTCTGGTTTCGTATCTGCTGGGTGGTTGCTCGGACGGGCGTTCGCCCCTGGTGCTCTACTCACCACACGGTCGTGATCTGTTGACCGTCATCGAGGAGGCCTACGAGACCCGACGTCCTGACGTCGACGTCCGCTGGCTGGACATGGGCTCTCAAGAGGTGCTCGATCGAATTCGCTCCGAACGGGCGAATCCTCAGGCGGACGTGTGGTTCGGGGGACCTTCTGTGCTGTTTGCGCGGGCCGCCGGAGATGGCCTTCTCGCGCCCAGCTCGCCCACCTGGGTCGACGGTCTCGACGAGCGAAGTCGGGGTCCCGAAGGCCGCTACTACTCCCTCTATCTCACGCCGACCCTGATCGTCTTCAATCCGGACGTCGTCGACGAAGCCGACGCACCGAGCGACTGGGGCGACCTTCTCGACGAGCGTTGGACTGACCGCGTGCTCATTCGAGATCCCCTGGCCAGCGGCACGATGCGCACGATTTTCGGCCACCTGATCGACAGTCTCGGGGAAGACCCCGAGGTCGGCTTCGACTGGCTGCGCAAGCTCGATGCTCAGACCAAGGAGTACGTCCACAGCCCCGCACTGCTGCACGAGAAGATCATTCGGCAGGAAGGTGAGGTCACGGTCTGGGAGATGACCGACATCCTGTCCCTGATTTCTCGCGGTGCTCCTCTCGCCTATCGATTCCCCGAGAGCGGCGCCCCGGTCATCGAAGACTCGATTGCTCTGGTTGCCGGTGCGCAGCACGAGAAAGAGGCTCTCGACTTCCTCGAGTGGGTCGGCAGTGACGAGGCGCTTCAGATTGCGGCGGAGAAGGGGTTTCGCCTGCCCGCGAGCACGTCGATCGAAGCCTCGAAGCTACCGGACTGGGTAGAGGGGGTCAGATCGTCTTTGGTGGTGGCTGACGTCGACTGGGAAGAGCTCGAGAAGAGCGGTCGCGACTGGATGGCCAACTGGGACCGAACCGTCAGGGGTCGCGGGCGTGACTGAAGCGGTCCGGCGCGATGACGCCGAGACCGCCGAGGGAGGAGACTTCGAGACGGCGCTGACGATCGAGAGTCTCAGCAAGAGTTTCGGGACGCAGCGAGTACTTCGCGGAATCGACCTCGAGGTCGGACGGGGTGAGATCATCGCCCTGCTGGGCCCCAGTGGAAGCGGTAAGACGACCATGCTGCGCTTGCTGGCCGGCTTCGAGCAACCCGACGAGGGGCGGATCCTCATGGAAGGCCGCGAGGTCCAGGGGCTTGCGCCGGAGCGGCGCGGCTTTGGTCTGGTGTTTCAGAACTACGCCCTTTTTCCTCATCTGACGGTTTCCGAGAACATCGCGTTCGGGCCCCGTTCGTCGGGATGGTCCCGGGAGCGCACGGCGACCCGAATCACGGAGCTGCTGGAGCTCGTCGACCTCGAAGGGTTGGGCGAGCGCCGGATCGATCAGATTTCCGGCGGTCAGCAGCAGCGCGTAGCTCTGGCCAGGGCACTCGCCACCGATCCGGCTCTGTTGATGCTCGATGAGCCGCTGTCGAACCTCGACCCGTCTCTTCGTGAGCGCACTCGAGCGGAGCTCCGACGTGCGATCAAGCGAGTCGGGATCACCACGGTTCTCGTGACTCACGAACAAGAAGAAGCTTTCGACCTGGGTGACCGGGTTGCGGTGCTCGACCAGGGAGTTCTCCAGCAGGTTGCATCCGCTCCAGATCTCTACGAGAGTCCGGCAACCCGTTTCGTGGCGTCGTTCATCGGTCGCGGACCCTTCCTGGACGCCCGCGTCGTCGACGCTTCGCCGTCGTCGACGACCGTGTCCACGGACCTTTCTCACGCAGTCGAGGTCGAGCTCGAGGCTCAGCCGGGCGTCGTCTGGACCGGGTTGGCTGATCGCAAGATGGACATGGGGGCCGCGGTCGAGGTTTTCGTCAGGCCCGAGGCGTTGAGCCTGTCGGCGGAGGGTCTTGTGGGACGAGTGCAGTCCGTGCGCTATCTGGGGGCTGTGTCTTACGCCCGCGTCGTCCTGGGTGACGGTCAACCGGACGGGAACGGATCGCCTGTCGTCGAGATCATGTTGCCACGTGCGCCTGGCGTAGGTGACCTCGTGACCGTTGCATGTGGCTCGCCGCTTCCACGGATCTTCGCAGCAACAGGCAGCTGATTCTTGAGTAGCAACCTGACCTCCCGGGTTCTCGTTCCCGTGGGCCTGGCGCTCCTCTTGATGTGGATTGCCGGCTATCCGCTGCTCATGACGCTGCTCGAGGCGTTCGACTGGGAGGCGGGCCCGACGCTCGGGTACTTCGCCGAGTTCGTCGAGCGCGCAGACGAATGGCAGGCGCTGTGGCGGACCACCTGGATCTCGGTCCTCTCGGTGGTGCTGTCGGCGCTCATCGGGGTTCCGCTCGCCTTCTTGTTCGAGCGCGCCGAGTTCCCTGGCCGTCAAGTGCTCGGTGCCCTGGTGGCTCTGCCGGTGGCCTTGCCGCCGCTGGTCGGTGTCATCGCGTTCCTCTTCCTGTACGGCGAAAGTGGACTGGTGGCCCGCTCGCTCCAGGGGCTGGGTCTCGACGTGAGTTGGAGTCTCCAGGGGGCCGGCGCGATCCTGCTCGTCCACGCCTACTCGATGTACGTCTACTTCTACCTGTTCGTGCGCTCCGCGCTGGCGCGTTTCGATCCGACACTCCTAGAAGCTTCGGCAGTCTTGGGGGCCTCGCGCTCGCGGACCTTCTTCACGGTGATCCTGCCTCTCTTGCGCCCGGCATTGGCCGGTGCATCACTGCTCGTGTTCATGACCTCGGTGGCTTCGTTCTCGGCGCCCTACATCTTCGGTGGCGGCTTTCGGGTCATGACGACGCAGATCGTGACCTCCAAGCTCAACGGTGACGTCGAGATGGCCCGGGTCGAGGCCGTGATGCTGGCGATTCTGGCGCTCGTGGGATTGCTGATCCTGCGACGGATCGATCCCGGCTGGCGGCTGCGTGCCGGAGGCCGCGGCGTGGCTGCGCGGTCTCAGGTCAGGGTCGGCGGGGTCAGGCGAGCGCTGCTGCTTGCGGCGGGATGGTTGGGCGCTCTGGTCTTGCTGTTGCCGCACATGACGCTGATTCTGATCTCACTCGTGCCTCCCAATACCTGGACGGTGGAGGCTTTTCCGCCGATTCTCGACCTGTCGAACTATGGTCGCCTCCTCTCGGAGGCCGAGCGCCTTCGTCCCGCGGTCAACTCCCTGTGGATGGCCGGAGTGGCGACGCTGGGTGCACTGGCTCTCGGCTTGTTCGCGGCTCGCTATGCCGCGCGTCTCGAGAGCCCCCTCGGGCGACTGCTCGAGGGTCTGCTGGCAGTCCCCTGGGCCATTCCCGGAACCGTCTTTGCGATCTCTCTCGCGACCACGTTCAGCGTCGACCGGCCGTTGGTCGGGCGGGTCGTGTTGATCGGGACACCGTGGCTCTTGCCGCTGGCCTACCTCGTGCGCAGTCTGCCGATCACTGGCCGCAGCTGTCTGGCAGCCCTGCGTCAGCTGGATCCGACACTGGAAGAAGCCTCGGCGGCGCTGGGCGCGGGAGCTTGGCGTCGGCTGACGGCGGTGCTGCTGCCGATTCTCAAGCCCACTCTGTTGGCAGGCGCCGGACTCGCGTTCATCACCACCCTGGGTGACTTCGTGACCTCGATCGTCCTCTATACGTACGAGACGAGGCCCATCTCGATCGAGGTGCTTTCGAGCCTGAGATTGCAGGAGATCGGTGTTGCAGCGGCCTACGGCGTGCTGCTGATGGTGCTCTCGGCCGCAGTGTTTCTGGTCTGGGGTCGAAGGACCGCCCTGTGAGCGGTTGTCGGAGTCCCGCAACGCCGTGACGATGACGATCTGTTGGCGACCCCCGGCGTCGGGGCAGCTGAGCGTGAACATGCCGGTCGTCGAGCGCGACCTGGCCGAACGATGAGCTCGTCACAACCAGCGAAGGCCTCCGGGGGCAGAGCCCTCGGAGCGCTCATGTTGACGGCCTTTGTCGACACCCTGGGAGCGTTTCTGGTTCTGGCGCTGTTGCCGTTCTACGCCTCGGAGCTTGGTGCGAGCGCCTTGGTCGTGGGCGCCCTGGTGTCGTCGTTTGCTCTTGCCCAGACTCTCTCGGCTCCGGGATGGGGACGTCTGTCGGACAGGATCGGCAGGCGACCCGTGATCCTGGCGGGGCTCGCTCTGCAAGTCGTCGCCTACCTGGTCTTCGCCTGGGCAGGATCACTCTGGTTGCTGTTGGTGAGCCGGCTTGCTCAAGGACTGGGTGGTGGCACCGTGTCGGTGGTATTCGCCTACGTGTCGGACTCGGTGTCGG
>JANQPS010001392.1 GCA_028285365.1 Thermoanaerobaculia bacterium
AGGATAGGTGCGCCATCGGGTAACCGGCTCAAGAACCTCTGTTGTCCGTTCGTCGCTCTGGAGAACAGTAAGGCCGCCATCCCACTCCAGAATCGTGCCGAATAGAGCGACGGCACCGCTCAACACCGCCGCGCCCCCATTCGCAATCGGTCGATGGAGCTCCCCAACGGCCTTGAACGCAGGTTTCTCCGGGTCAACAAGTCCCTTCTGAGTGAAGCGCACGACTTCGATCGAATCGTCATCGCAAACGGAGCACAGCTTCTCGTCCGTCCCGAAGCTGAAGCCGGGGCCTGAGAAGATGTCATCGTGCTCGACCAAGCGCGCAAAAGCTCGCCTCTTTCGCCTTGTGTCACCGTCGCCTTCTTCATCGACCCAGCTGAAGCCGGCCATATACGAGGGGGAGGTGTGGGATGTTGCGAACACGCTTGAGAACGTCCAGCTCGCTGACTGGCAATCTCGCTCCGATACTCGATAGATGTCACGGGTGGACTGCTCAGCGAGATGGAGTCCCAAAGTTTCGAGGCCTTCGCCCTTCCCGACGTAGCATTCGAACAGACCCTCCTCACCGGCGGCGAGCGCAAGCCGCCTTGACCTAACATCGATTCCGCTCAGCCTGCAATCCCAGATATGCACAGGACGGGTGCTGACCGCGTACTTCTCCGATTCTCTTCGTCCGCAGGTCGCCGAGAACAGACCCCGGTCCGTGGCCGCATAAACCTTCTTCTCGTACACATCCAAATCAACCGGCAGCGACGCGAAGGGGTTTTCCTGCGTGCAGAGCGCGGAGGTGGTGACCTGGTCGACCGAAAAGACCAGCTCGCGGGAACTCATCGACTCAAACCTGCTTTCCAGCAGTGACCAGACTTCGGGGTCTTCGAACAACAGCTCAAGGTTCCCAGCATAGAGGTAGGAACCTGAGAAGAACGCACATGTCAGAGCGAGTTGGTCCTCCGGACCGGACGAGAACGAATCGACGATGTCAGTCCATCGATAGGTGACCAATTCTCCATCGAGGGTCCACAGGTAGAGAAGGTTTCGATACAGCCAGCAGTCCCAATAGTCGCCGGGTATTGTGATCTTCAGAGACCGCATGGAATCGCCCGCGCAATCTTTCGCATCTGGTGCTTTCGGATCAGACCTTGATCAACCCACTCCCTCAAGACTGCGAGAGGGGGCAGGTCGTGCAACCGCGCCATGTCTGCTGGAAAACCGTGCCAGGGTGCCGAGTCTCCGCTAACGAACTTCGCGATCTTGGTGTCTTGCCCGCGTGCAGTAGTGCCTAGCCGCACGAGCCCGTCGTCCCCGGTTCTGAGCCCCCAGCCGTTGTGACCCTCGCACCAATCGGACTGCTGCGAAGAGATGAAACACGCCACCTCATGTCGTCTGGATACGACCCAGGTTGACTTGCCCTTCTTGCGGCCTCTTCGGTGATACGAACTGATCAGGTAGGTGATCGTGTCAGTCAGCTTGATGGGGCTGTCGAGCGGTAGACGCTTCGGAACCTTCACTTTGACACGATTCCACCTGGGACCTGGGAGTAGCGACGCTTCGAGATCTAGGCTCTGTGATCCCGAAGCGGCGAAAGGTAGCCGCGGTGAACTCGGGTGAATAGCCCGCGCGATTCGGGTCCGTCGTCGCCATTGCGGCGCAGCGTCCTGCTCCCGGCTGTAGATAACTATTGGCTCACGGTGTCTTCGGTGCACGCTTACCACACGCTCGTGTGTATGCATGCGAGAGGCCGGTGCCCGCCGAGCGCTCGATTCTGAGCCACGCACGAGTGTGCGCTCTGCTCGTTAGGCAACACGCGTCCTCCCCTCGCGCCCAGCCCTGTGGTCGTGGCGGCCCAAGCCCCGTCGCGGCGGAT
>JANQPS010001393.1 GCA_028285365.1 Thermoanaerobaculia bacterium
CGACGCAGCTCGCTTCACCCGTATCCTCAGAGTGGGCATGCGAGCGTGTCGTCATGTCGCGGACCACATCTTGGTGGCACAGCTCACAGGCGGCCTGCTCGGTCGGCGCATCGTCACGAAGCTCGGCACCGAGGAGCGCGAGCCCCAGCCACAACGCGTTCATTGCTCCACTTCCCCTTCGATCTCCGTGCCCGGCGGATCCGCCGCCTTCAGGAACTCATAGACGCCCCAGCCCGCCATCGCGCCGAGGATCACCACCATGGAGGCAATACCCATGACGGTGATCACGATACCAAACATGATGAGACCCTTAGCCGCGAAGCTGTCCAACGCGTTCCCAAAGATCCCTCGCGCCAACGAGGTCCCTGTGAACCCCCCGTAGAACAAGCTGGCCTTGAGCCCGCCAAGGAGAAACAGCGCCAGCGCGATCGCGGCACCGGTAAAGGTGAAGGACCACATCGGCCGTCGATCGACCGGTGGTGTCACGAGTGGTTCCTCCATGAGGTCAGCTACCCTCCGTTCACGGACAGGTGAACGTCCCTGCTGCCCCAGGCCGAGTGGCGTCCGCTGACAGCGTGCCGAGGCGACAGGCACTGTCGTAGAGGAGCTGACCGACGTAGTCGAAGTTGTGCGCGTACGCACCCGGGCTGTTCCGGAAGAACGCGTAGTTGTGCGCCGCGGTCAGGTTGAGCTGGCGCTCAGCATTGTCGCTGCCCCAATCGCCTGCGTCTGTGTTGTCGACCCCATTGGGATAGATGGCCTCCGAAGCGACACACACCCCCGGCGCCGGCCGCTCCCCATCGTTCGCGGGGTCGGCCACGAAGTAGTACGGGTAATCCGAGCCGTAGCAGATGTCTGCATTCCCGAGACCCACCAAGATCTGGGCGGCCAGCCCTTCGAGCTCGGTCGCCGGAGTTACCCGCTCCCCACCACCGAGATCGGTGCCGACCACGACGCCGTCACCATCGAAGTCGATGCCGGAGCGTGCGGCGGCGATGATCTGATCCGCGCGGTCGACATTCGAGTGACAGGTACTGCAAGCCGTATCGAACGCGTCTGAGATCAGGAAGGTGTGGTCCGTAACGCCTGGGTCGTGGCAGCCGGTACAGCGCTGGGGCGCGGTACTAATTCCAGCGTGGTCGAACCGACCGGCGTAGGTCTCACCGCTGTACTCGTAGCCGATCTTCTCCTCGGTGCCGTAGATGTGCCCTGCCGCCACGTTGTAGTGCACGTTCGAGAAGCGGAAGGTCCCTGAGCCAAAGGCCGCGTCGTAGGTCGCAGAGCTGGCCCGGCCCGCGTGGCAGTTTGCGCACAGATTGTCGTTGCCGGGCAACGAGGACATCGCGCCACCTGGCCACTGAGTGCTATCGACCATGTAGAGCGTGTAATCCTCGGGAGCCGTGCCGAAGTTCTCGTGGCAGGTGAAGCAGTCGAGGCCGTTAGCCACCTCCACCGCTTCGCCGAAGCCGAAGTTCGTGTAGAAGCGGTAGCCCTCAGACCCACCGTGACAGGCCGAACAGCTTCCCCGCACTTCCTGGTCCGTCACTTCGCGCTCGCCCTCGTCCCAGTGCCGGGCCGCCTCGCTCGCCCCGTTGAAGTGCCCCAGGTCGGTTCGAGTGAACACGTCCTCGGTGCGATCCACGGGTGCGGTGATCCCTTCGTTCAAGTCACGGATCGAGTCGATCAGAAGCTGGATGATGTACTTGGCGTTGTGAGCAAAGCCGCCCCGCTCGGTGGTGGCCAACAGGTAGTTGTAGGCCGCCTTGACCATGCGCGCGGTCCACTGGTCGTAGGGCTCGGCCCCCTCAGGGCAAACCCCGTCCAGATCGTCGTCCTTGAAGAAGTAAGGGTAGCGTGCGTTGTCGTAGCAGATACGCGAACCAGGTCCCCCTTGTGCCGCGTAGGTCAGGATGGTGTCGAACAGGCTCTCACGTAGAGTCTGGA
>JANQPS010001394.1 GCA_028285365.1 Thermoanaerobaculia bacterium
CAGCGCGCCAGGAGCCGGCGACGTGACCGCCTCGGTGGTGGTGCGTGACCGCATCCTCACCAACTCGATCTTCGTTGGCGACGACCTTCAGCTCCAGCATGGCGCCAGCCTCGAGACACCGGCAGCGGTCACCGGGCACCTAACGTTCACCAGCTCGGACCCATCGCGACTCCTGCTCGCATCCGCTCCCGACCAGGCAGGCAGCGCAAGCGTCACGGTAGAGGTCGAGGCCGGCCAGACCGGGGCCTCGATCTGGTTTCAGGCCCTCGCCAATAGCGGCAACGCGAGCTTCACGGTGACGGCTGAGGGTTACCGGACCGCCACCTCCAGCGTCACCTTCCTGGCCTCGGGTTTTGGCTGCTTTCGCGGACTCGGAGTCTTGCCCTGCACTGCGACGACTACCGACTCCTTGACCCCGGTCATCCGTCGCATCGTGCCAGTGGCCCTACTCGGTGGCTCTCCGCGTCCCGAGTTCGGTCGACGGATCCGGGGTGGCCTCACCGTCGAGGTCGAGATCGCCAATTCGGATCCTGGCGTCCTCAGCAGTCCAACCACGTTCACCTTCGCGAATGGCGGCCCCCAGGGCCTACCGGACAGCGAAGTGACCTTCGAGCCTTTGGCCGGCGGAGAGGCGACTCTCACATTCGTGCCTCCACCTGGTTTCGAGGAGCCAGATCTGGGCTCGCAGCTGCTGGTGACGGTCGTCGAGCCCACCTTCAACTTCTCGCCCGCCAGTCTGAACATAGGCCGTGATCTGCAGAGTCCATTGACCGTCGTTCTGACGACGAGCCCTAGCGCACCGCTCGAGCTCACCCTCGCGGTGAGCGATCCCTCGGTGGCCGTGGTCTCGACCGAGGCCAACCAGATGGGTAGTGGCAGCGTGACGCTGTCCGGAGTGACCGGCCGAAGTGTTCCGGTCTACCTCCAAGGACTCGAGCTCGGCACGACCACGCTCACCGTGAGCGCCCCGGGTTTTGGCGACGCAGCCCTGGACTTCGACGTGCTACCCGCCGCGATCTCCCTCAGCGGCGACTTGACGATCAACACGCTCGACGGACCCGGTCAGATCTACTACCAGACACAGGTCGAAGACCCAGATCCCACGAGGTCCAACGTGCTGCTGCGCCGTCAGGCCGTGCGCGCAGGCGCCAGCGTGTCCTTCCAGCTCACGAACTCCGATCCACTCGTGGGCGAGCTACCACCCGGTCCTTTCCTCGTCCCGACAGGGGTGTTGCTACCACCCCCGATTCCCTTTACCCAAATGACGGCCGGCGTCAGCACGGTAGGCCTCGTGCAGCCGACTGGCTTCGTGGATCCAACCGGTGACGGCGCCTTTTCCTCGATCACCGTCACGGTCGAGCAGCCTCGCATCGTCTCCGACGTCGCCAACAACCTGCCGCTGCTGGTTGGGAGTGGGCTCGAAGTGATCCAGGAGTTCGAGCTCGACGAGCTCGTGTCGCCGGTCGAGGTCACCGTGACCTCGCAGGACCCGAGCGTCGCGCTGGTCGCACCGTTCTCGACTCCGGGTGCTGCGAGCACCTCGATCACGTTGAGCGGGTCGCACCGAGACGACGACTTCAGCGTCCAGGGAGTGAGCGAAGGCACGACCACGGTCACGCTCTCGGCACCGGGCTACGAGTCCGCGATCGTCGACGTGACCGTCGCGCCGGCAGGCCTTCGCTTCCAGCCGACATCCGGACTGGGGACCGCAGGGACGGCTCTGGCGCTCGAGCTCACGACCTTCGACCCGGTACGCCTTCTGCCACTCGCGTCCTACACCTGCCTACCCGACGTGTCGCTACCCACCGGACTGCGCTGCCGGGCCGGACAGCGGCTACGCCCCGGTCATCCGGCGCTGAGCCTGGAGGTCACGAGCTCCAACACCACGGTCGCGGCGATCACCAACAGCCCGGTCGAGTTCGCCTTCCCAGCCTTCGGAGTCACCGTTGGCGTCGACCCGATCGTGGCCGGATCCACGGTGCTCGAGATCGTGCCGCCTCCAGGATTCGCGCGCCCCGACTTCGACGGTGTCGACCGCTCGCGCATCGACCTCACCGTGCGCGCGCCTGACATCGGGTTCTCTGCCGCCGCTCTCGACGTCGGCCTGAACCTCCAGCACTTCGTCGACGTCGTGCTCGAAGAGGCTCCCCCTGAACCCGTCTCCGTGACCCTCACCAGCACCGCGCCGTCGATCGCTACACTCACGACCGATCCGACCGCTGAGGGCGGCGACAGCGTGACCTTCACCGGCGTTACCGGTACCAGCGTCGGTCGGGTCTGGATCCAGGGTCGCGTCCTGGGTTCGGCCGAGGTGGTCGCCCAAGCCGCCGGCTACGACGACGGAGCCCTAGGCTTCGAGGTCGTGCCGTCAGGCTTTGCACACGAGAACAACGGGCCTCTCACGACGACTGCCGGCGCCACGACGCTGAGCGCCCGCGTGGTGACCTCTCCCCTCCAACTCGTGCGCGGGGGCCTGACCATTGACGTCGTCGTGACCAGCGGTCAGCCCGATGTTGCGGCACTGGTCGACGTGCCGCTCACCTTTTCGGGCGGCGAGGCGGTGGCGACCTACGGGATCGATCCCATCGCACCCGGGGTCTCGGTGCTCACGGTCGAGCCCCCAAGCGGCTTCGTCGCACCATCCGTACGTCAGCAGCTCACGGTTGCAGTCGATCCGTGACGCCGTCGTGCAGATGGTCGTGCAGATGACACGCGACGGCGCGACCGCCGGGCTCACCCTCCAGCAGCGGTAGATCGTTCGAGCACCGCTCCAGCACCTTGGGGCACCGAGGGTGGAAGCGACACCCGCTCGGCGGCTCGGTGACACTCGGCACCTCGCCACGCAGCAGCTGGTGATCGCGCTGGGACTCGAGCACCGGATCGGGTACAGGTACGGCTTCGAGAAGCGCTTCGGTATACGGGTGGCGCGGATTGCTGAAGAGCTGATCGTGCGCCGCGACCTCGACGATCCGCCCCAGGTACATGACAGCGACCCGGTCGCTGATGTGGCGTACGACCGACAGGTCATGAGCGATGAACAGGTAGGCGATCCCGAGCTCGTCTTGTAGATCCTTGAACAGATTGACGATCTGTGCCTGGATCGAGACGTCGAGCGCTGAGACCGCCTCGTCGCAAATGATCAACTTGGGCTCGAGCGCCAGCGCGCGAGCGATACCGATGCGCTGACGCTGTCCTCCCGAGAACTCGTGGGGATAGCGTTCCGCCATGTCGGGGAGCAGCCCCACACGCTCGATCAGCTCGGCAACCCTCATCCTGTAGGCCTTCCGGTCCTTGGCGAGCCCGTGGACTACGAGCGGCTCGCCAACGATGTCGCGCACCTTCATGCGCGGGTTGAGCGATCCGAAGGGGTCCTGGTAGACCATCTGGATCTCTCGCCTCAGGGGTCGCATCTCGCGTTGCGAGAGAGAGGTGATGTCGCGACCGTCGAACAGGATCCGACCCGAAGTGGGCTCCAGCATCCGCAGGAGAGCCAGGGCCGTCGTCGACTTGCCACAGCCACTCTCGCCCACCAGTCCGAGGGTCTCGCCCGGATAGAGGTCGAAGCTCACGCCGTCGACGGCCTTGACCGAACCCACGTGACGCTTGAACACGACTCCCTCGGTCACGGGAAAGTGAACCCGAAGGTCCTCGACCTGGAGCAGAGGCTCAGCGGTCATGGTTGTTCGGGCCCCCAACACGCACGAGTGTGCGGACCGTCGTCGGTGGCCGCCACGACAGAATCCAGTTCTGGACGCTCGAGGCGGCACTTGTCATGCACCTGAGGACAACGTGGTGAGAATGCACAGCCGGTCGGCAGGTTGGCGAGATCCGGAGGCTGGCCGTCGATGGGCACCAGTCGAGTCTGCGCCGAATCATCGAGGCGCGGAACCGACTGCAGGAGGCCTCTGGTGTAGGGATGAGAGGGATTGCCGTAGAGCTTGCCAGCTGATGCGCTCTCGACGATCCGTCCTGCGTACATCACCGAAACGCGGTCTGCGTAGCGCGCAACGACCCCGAGGTCATGGGTGATGAGCAGCAGCGCCGACTGGAGACGCGAGGTCAGGTCCTTGAGCAACGCGAGGATCTGAGCCTGCACCGTGACGTCGAGAGCCGTCGTCGGCTCGTCCGCGATGATCAGGTCCGGCTCGCAAGCGAGCGCCATCGCAATCATCACCCGCTGGCGCATGCCGCCCGAGAACTGGTGCGGATAGTCGTCGAGCCTACGCGCCGCGTCTGGAATGGAAACGGCTTCGAGCAGCTCCGCTGCGCGCTCGCGAGCTTCCGCCTTGCTGGCCTTGCGGTGGAGTCTGATCGGCTCTGCGACCTGGCGACCTATCGTGAGTACCGGATTGAGTGACGACATGGGCTCTTGAAAGATCATGGCGACTCGATTGCCACGTACCGCGCGGATCTCGCTCTCACGCAGGGCCAGGAGATCGCGCCCCTCGAGTAACACCTCTCCCGCCGTGGCCCGTCCAGGCTCTGGAATGAGCTGGAGGATCGAGAGTGCGGTCATGCTCTTGCCGGAACCAGACTCGCCGACCAGCGCCAGGGTCTCGCCGCGTTCGATCTCGAGGCTCACGTGATCCAGGACCCGCACCGAGCGCCTCCGGCCTCGGCGCGACTCCGTGGGAAAGTCGACGCACAGGTCCTCGACTCGTAGGAGCGTGTCACTCATCGACCGTCACCAACTCTCGGAAAGCCAGTACCAGTCACTTGAACCCCATGCTGCGCTTGAGCTCCTGGTCGATCCACACTCGAGCGTAAATGGGCGCCGGCCTGACCGCGCCCGCTCTCAGCTCGCCGTTGTAGTTCTTGACCCACGGCCACCACGCCGTATGGAGGTACTGCGAGGGCAGCCAGATGTACGGGGCTTCGTCGAGCATCTGGACCGTCAGCTCGCGAATCGTCTGGATGCGTTTCGCTTCGTCGCGCTCCTCGAAGAGCTCGGCCATGCGCGCGTCGAACTCGGGGTCCGAGTACATCGAGGGATTCCATGTCTGTCCCGTGACAAAACTCTTGCGCAGGGTCGTGGTCGGGTTCACGTGACCACTCTGCAACATGTAGCCGGGACCGTGAGTGCGCGTCGTCATCGTCGAGAGGAAGGCGGCGTACTCGAGCGGCTCGATCTCCATGATCACGCCGACCCGCTCGAGGTAGGACGCAACCAGCGGCAGCAGATCCATGGCATTCGGATCGACGGCACTCACCTGGACCTCGAAGGTGAATCCTTCGGGATAGCCGGCCTCGGCGAGCAGCTTCTTGGCCTTCTCGGGGTCGTATCCGAACAGCTCCTTGACCGACTCAGGCATCTCCTCGAGAGGTTGGAAAGCCTCGCCGAACCCCGGATGTTGAGGGTAGGCCATGAGCTCGGCGTGACCGCCGTAGAAGAGCTCTGCGATCTCCGGCTGGTTCACCGCGAGATTGAGCGCCCGCCTGACCCGCCGGTCACCAAAAGGCTCGCGATCGACGCGCAGCGCGACGAAGATGCCGACGTTGGTGAGGTAACGAGACCACTGGAGCTCGGGAGTGGTCTTCTTGAGGTGATCGACCATGATCCAGCGGATCGCCTCCATGACGTCGAGCTTGCCGGTGCGCAGCGCGGTAAATGCCGTGGCCTCGTCTTTGATGATCCAGTACTTGACCTCGTCGAGGAAAGGAATCTCGTACGAGTACCCACCGAGACGCTCGGTGTCCCAATAGCCAGGATTGCGAGCGTAAGTCTGCGAGTGCCCTTCGACGAAGCGAGTGATCGAAAAGGGACCGCTGCCAGTGGTGTTGCGCCAGTCTTTGGGATCGACGTCGGCCATCTCGCGGGGCACGATCCCCGAGTAGTAGCCGTAACCGAAGCGGTACGCCCACTCTGCGTTGTAGCGGTTGAACTCGAAGACGACCGTGCGCTCGTCGCGGGCAAAGACCCTGTCGATGTGATCGAAGTAGGTCGGAATGCGCTTGGCACTCTGGTCGCGGCGATCGTAGGAGAACACCACGTCGTGGGCGTCGAGCTCTCGCGCCGCCATCACACCAGCCTTCGCCGGAAACATGACGCCGGAGCGCAGCGTGATCGCCAGCCTGAGCGGCGTCTCCCACTCCCAGCTCTCAGCGAGCTCGCCGCGCAGCGAGTCTTCGGGCAGGTAGGCCTCGGCGATGAACCGGTACTGCCCCCCTTTGCGGACGCTCTTGTCGAGATCGGCCGCAAAGAGCTGCTCGTAGAAGAACCCCTGATCGTGATTGGACTTCCAGGCCCAGTCGTCCGGGTCCCACGACAGCGGATTGAGTGCTGCATAGACGGTCGCCAGATTCAGCCGCGCGCCGTATTGTGGCTCTGCGGCAGTCTTGCCATCCGAGTCCTCGGGCGCACCGGCGACGACCCACACGGCACCGAGCAGCGCCAACGCCAAGACGGCGCGAGAGATCACGCGAGCTCTGGGAGCATCGACCGGGTTTCGGTCTTGGGTGTCGTGACGGCGCATCCTCGTTCCCTCCGGGCTCCTCTACCTCGATCCTCTCATGCGCGGATCCAGCAGATCACGAAGCGCGTCACCAAAGACGTTGATTGCGTAGACCACGATCGTCAGGCACAGTCCGGGCGCCAGTGCCAGCCACGGTCCCAGGTACATGTAGGTCCTACCAGTACCGCTCAACATCCCTCCCCAGGTCGGGGCCGGTGGGGGAACGCCTAGTCCCAGGAAAGAGAGTCCCGCCTCCACCAGGATCACCGCACCCACCCGCGTAGTGAACAGCACGATCAGCACTGGCATCACGTTGGGAACGATGTGCCTCCACAGGATGTGAGGCGGCTGAGCCCCGATGGACTGCGCGGCATGGGCAAACGTCTGCTCACGAACCGAGATCACGGCGCCCCGGACGATTCGGGATCCCGCGATGCCGTAGAGCAGACCTACGATGACGATGATCTGCACCATCCCGGGCCCTACCACCGAAACCACCACGATCAGCAGCACCAGGTCCGGGAACGTCATCCAGGCGTCGACAAAACGCTGCAGCACCATGTCGAGGCGGCCGCCGAAGTAGCCGGACAGCACACCGATGACGAGCGACACCAGCGTGGCGAGCCCGGCGGCACAGAAGCTCACGACCATCGACAGCTGTCCCCCTTTCAACACTCGGGACAACACGTCGCGACCGATGTGGTCGGTGCCAAAGGGAAACTCCAGAGACGGTGGCTCCAATCTGTGCTCGAGGCTCGTCTCGTTGACACCGTACGGCGCCAGGACGTCCGCAAACACCCCGCACAACAGAAAGAACAAGAAGACAGCTCCTCCGGCAGCCCCGAGAGGCTTGTCTCGCGCCAGCTTGCGAACGAATCGGGCCACCCGGGACTGACCAAAGCTCGGACTCGTCGAAGCGAGATCTGGAACGGCGCCAGCGCCGGCAGGTGTCGTCATTGGTGACGTACCTTGGGATCGAGAAAACCGTAGCTGAGGTCGACCATCAGATTGATCAGCAGCACACTGACTCCCACCACCAGGAAGACGCCGGTGACCACGGGGTAGTCGCGCTGCGAGACGGCTTCGAGCAACAAGGTACCCATCCCCGGAATCATGAAGATCTGCTCGAGAATCACCGAGCCGCCGATCAACAGGGGAGCCTGCAGGCCGATCAGGGTGACCACCGGAATGAGGCCGTTGCGCAGCGCGTGCCCCAGCACGACCACCGACTCGCTGAGTCCCTTTGCGCGAGCGGTGCGGACGTAGTCCTGCCGCATGACCTCGAGCATCATCGTGCGAGTCATGCGCATCGTCACGGCCGAGAGAGACAGTCCGAGCAAGATGGCCGGAACGAGCATGTGGCTCAGATTCGTCGCCGGATCCTGGAAGAACGGCGTGTACTCGAGCTCAGGCGACCAGCGCCACCAGACCGAGGGAAAGACCATCACGAGGGTCCCCAGCCAGAAGCTCGGCACAGCCAGCATGACCAGCGAGAACGAGCGCGCGACGTAGTCCCCCAAGGTGTCCTGGCGTATCGCCGAGTAGATGCCGGTCGGTATCGCGACCGTCAGCGCCACGAACATCGCAAGCAACCCGAGCTCGATACTGATCGGGAGGCGCGCGAGGATCTGTTCGCTCACTGGAGTACCGCGCCACAACGAACGACCCAGGTCTCCGGTCAGCACTCCGCCGATCCACTTGAAGTACTGCAGGAAGAGGGGCTCGTCGAGCCCCAGAGCGGCTTCGATGCTCGCGCGATCCTGGACCGTCGAGACATCGTTCTGCGACAGCATCAGGTCGATCACGTTGCCCGGGATCAACCGGATCGACAGGAACACGATGACGCTCGTCAGGAGCAGCGTCGGCACGAGTGCCAGCAGTCGTCGCAGAAGGTAGGCCTGCAAGAGTGCCTTTCTGAAGAAGTCAGCCGGTGGCCACCCTGCGCGGGGTCAACCGCACTCGCTCGTGACAGATCGGCTGAAGACGGTAGATGCCTGTAGGTGCCTGTAGGTGCCTGTAGGTGCCCGTATGTGCCTGTATGTGACTCTGAGCATTCTAGGCGACGATCTTCGGGACGATCGCCGCCACCTCATCGGGGCGCCCCGACCTCCTCGAACGACGAGAACGCGTCCGCCTCGAGGTCGCTCGCGGCCGGCTCGCAAACTCCTCGAGCCGTCTCGGCAATCTTTGCTCGCCAGCCCATCGGGGCAGGGGGACGATCGCTCTCGTCCAACGACCCTCGAAAGGAGGCCCCCATGCTCCCCGGTTCACACACAGGCGACGGCACAAGAGCTCGACTCTGCCTGACCTTCGCGCTCGTCCTCTGCTCGACCCTCGTCGCAGTCGTCGCGCCACTCTTGGCCAACGACACTGTCCCCACCATCGCCCCCGGAGACCAGCAGCTCACTGGCCTGAAGCTCCAGCCCTACCACGCACGCTACCGTGAGACCCGGGCGGGGGAGATCATCGGCGAGCGCCTCGAGCTGCTGCAGGAAGCCCGCTTCGCCCAGGGGGCGGGCTTTCGCTTCAGCATCGCCATGCTCCGCTCCGGCACCGTCTACGACGAGATCTTCTTCCTGAAAGACACTCTCGAGCCGGTGCAGCGCTCCGTCTCGTCGCTCGAGATTCTGCACAAGTCGGTCGTCTGGGGAGACGGCACGGTGCGCGGAGTGCAGATGGCCAAAGACGGATCCACGCCTTCCCCCATCGAGATCGCTTCCAACGGCCAACGGTTCGCAGGTTCGCCGCCAGTCGGAGCACTCTTGTCGCTCCCTCTCGCACCCGGCTACCGAGCCAGGTTTCCCGTGTTCTCGACCGACGTCCCGGAGCCGCTCACCAACACGCTCTTTCAGACCATCGAGGTCCTGGAGCAACGACGCGTCACCGTGGCGGGTACCGAGTACGACGCCTGGATCGTCGAGCAAGGGATGACCAACGGCGACGGCGAAGCGCTGATGCCAGGAGCCACTGTCTGGATCACCGATGTGCCACCATATTCGCTCGTCCGCATCCAGGGAGAAAACCGGGTCGAGCTGATCGCGGTCAGCAAGTGACAGGGTTTGCGTGACCCGACGGCGCATCGGAGCCGCGCTCGCACCTCCCGCTGTCGGCCCACACTGCATCGACGTATCTTGTACGCCCCCACCACGAGCCGACAACCGAGCTCCGCGCGCCAACCGGACTTCAGACGTCCAGTGAACTGGCTCGTCCTCGTGGTGCTCTGGACGAGCGTCGCTCTGGTTCTGGCGGGCCTGCAGTCGCTCAGTCTGGAGCGCTCCCTGCCACCTCCGAGCACCCTCCTGTTTCAGGTCGCGCTGTGGCTTCCTTGGGTCCCGGCGACCCCGGTCGTCTTCTGGCTACACGGCCGCCTGCCACTGCCGCACCAGACCCGCGGCCGACTCGGCCAGCATCTCGCCGCTCATGCGGCGCTCGCGGTGGCGATCGGTTTTGTGCTGACCACTGCTCTCGCGGTCGCCGAGCTTCGGCTGGCCGGAATGGAGCTACCGTCTATCGGCCAGCTGCTTGGCCTCGTCTGGCGCTCCGGACGGTCCAACGTGCTTCTCACGGCGCTGGTCTACGCCGTGGTGCTCGCGACGGCAACCGGGATCTGGCTCCAGCGTCACGCCCACGAGCGCGAGCGCCAGCTGACCCGAGCACGACTGCTCGCCCTGCGCACGCAGTTGCGACCGCACTTCCTCTTCAACACTCTGCACGCCGTCGGCAGCCTGATCGACGAGGAGCCACGCGCCGCGCAGTCGATGATCGCAAGGCTGAGCGATCTCCTCAGGGCAAGCCTCGACGACGGAGATCGGGAGGTCGTCTCACTCGGCGCAGAGCTCGATCTGGTCCGCTCCTACCTGGAGATCGAAGCCGTGCGCTTCGAGGACCGTCTGAGCGTGCAGTGGGACGTCGACGACTCGTTGCTCGACGCTCCGGTCCCCAGGTTCATTCTCCAACCGCTGGTCGAGAATGCGATCCGCCACGGCATCGAGCCGACTCGACTCGGAGGTTGCGTCACCGTCAGTGCAAGACGCCAGGCGGACACCCTCGTGCTCGAGATCGTGGACGATGGGCAGGGTCTCGATGAGACAGACGGGACGAGCGACCTACCGAAGACCCTCGGAGTCGGGCTCACGAACACCCAGGCGCGACTCCAGGTGATGTACGGCAGGAACGGCGATCTGAGCGTCTCGAAACGCAGCGAAGGCGGCACCAGAGCGACCATCACTCTTCCGCTGCGCGCGCCCGAGTCGGCGAGACTCCGCCACCTCTCCCACACGGGGACCAACTCACTGGCGAACCCGCCGGCAAACTCCAGGGCGATCATGTCGAGACGCCTCCCTCAGGCGACGCGCGGCAACTCGGCGACAGGGCGCCACTCCTCAACTCGTGAGCGACTGGTCACGAGAAGTATCAAGTCATGACTGACACCGTCCGGACGCTCATCGTCGATGACGAGCCACTCGCCCGTCGCAGGCTACGCCGTCTGCTCGATGCGCGCGCGGACATCGAGGTCATCGGCGAGTGCAGCGACGGACGCGAGGCGGTCGACCAGATCACCAGTCAGCGACCCGACCTGCTTCTATTGGACATCCGGATGCCCGACCTCGACGGTTTTGGGGTGTTGGGAGAGATCCCTCAGGACGAGCGCCCTCTGATCCTCTTCGTCACGGCTCACGACGATCGCACCCTCGACGCCTTCGGCGTGGCAGCCGTCGACTACCTCCTCAAGCCGTTCGATCAGGAGCGTTTCGACGCCGCCATCGATCGCGCTCTCGAGCGTCACGAACAGCGCGATGCGCAGGAGTCGTGGCGACGAGTGAAGTCGCTCCTCGACGCGCGAGGAAGCTCCGTGCCCTCTACCACTCGTCGTAAGACTCCACCGACCCGATTCAGCGTGCGTCAAGGCGAGCGCATTCGCTTCGTCGAGCTGAGTGACATCGAGTGGTTCGAGGCGGCGGGGAGCTACGTCCGTGCGCATACGGCCAGCGGAGCCAGCCTCGTCAAGACGTCTCTCAAGGAACTCGAAACCCAACTCGCTGACGAGGGCTTCGTGCGAATCCATCGAACGAGTTTGGTGCGCTCGACCTCGGTCGTGGAGCTGCATCCACTGTTTCACGGCGAGTACGAAGTGCGAACGCGGCTCGGTGCGCGACTCAAGCTGTCGCGGACATATCGCGGCAGCCTCGAACGCCTGATGACGGGACGCTGAGCGAGCGACCTTGCTTCGTACCGTTCAGAGGGCCACGAGCGCAAACCGCGTCCACATCACACAGAGTGTCACGAGTCCCATGAAGAACGATGCGAATCGATACGGTACCGCGTTCCACACCAGGAAGACCACCGCGTGAAGGACTCGAGTCAGGACGAACAGCCAGGCGAGAGCAACCGAAACGCTGTCGACGTTCTCGGTCAGCATCAGCAGCGGACAGATGGCGTAGAAGAGAATCGGTAGCTGCAGGAGGTTGTCGTAAATCCTAGCCGCTCGTTCGACTCGCTCTCCGGGATGACCGTCGCGATAGGCACGGAAGTAG
>JANQPS010000401.1 GCA_028285365.1 Thermoanaerobaculia bacterium
ACCTTTGGATCGGCCACCGCCCGCACATCCCGCGAGCTCTGCCAACGTCCATGGCAAGCGCAGCGAAGTGCCGGAAGCCGCGTGCTGCGCCTCAGCGCGACGGAGCTCGGTCGAGATCGCACGTGCGCGCCGGGAAGAAGGTCCGACGCGAGCACCGAGGAGCCCGACCATGACACTCGTGAAACGCTTGGTCCTGGACGTGCTGAAGCCTCACCAGCCCAATGCGCTCGAGTTCGCTGGGGCGATCGCGGCGTTGGGTGACGACTACCGCGTCGAGCTGAAGGTGATCGAGGTGGACGAGCACACCGAGACGCTGCAGGTCCGGGTCGAGGCGGCAGAGATCGATTTCGACGGAGTCAAACAGGTAACCGACGCGAACGGCGCCTCGCTCCACAGTATCGACGAGGTCTTGGTGGTCGGCGCGTGATACGCCACCGCCTGCACGACGCAACGAGGCTCGCCATGGCACGGGGTGATTGGAGGCTGCTGCTTCGGATCTCGGACTCGGAGCAGATCACACGTCGCTACTTCGTGGTCAACGGCTTCGATGGCGCACTTGCGATGCTCGGGCTGTTGGCCGGGTTTCGCGTGAGCGCCCCGGTGCCGATCGCGGTCGTCATCACGTCGACCCTTGCCACCGCGTTCGCCCTAGCCATGAGCGGGATGTCGAGTGCATACATCAGCGAGTCGGCAGAGCGACGGCGCTCCCTGCTCGAGCTCGAGCAGGCCATGGTCACGCGCCTGCCCGACAGCCACCATGCGCGGGCGGCGGGCTGGGTCCCCTGGCTGGTGGCCTTTGTGAATGGCGCCGCGCCAATGCTCTTCTGCATGATCATCATCGCGCCGCTCTGGCTGGCCGAGAGGGGCCTGCTGCCGAGCGAGGATCCGATTCTCGTATCGGCGGCAGTGGGCTTCGGGCTCGTCTTCCTGCTGGGCGTGTTCCTCGGGCGCGTCGGCAGCACGTTCTGGCTCTGGAGCGGCCTGCGAGCCGTGACCGTGGCCGGTGTGACAGTGGCCCTCATCATTCTCGCGAGCTGATGGGGAGGTCGGGTTCCGACGTCTGAGCTGCCCGCGGTCCAACGAGAGATCCCCTCGGAGCCCAGCGAGAGATCGGGCGCACGCAATGCTGGTCGAGCTTGCTGTCCACACGAGTTGCTCGATCCTGCGGCGGGTTCCGCGGGTGCAGCAACTTGGACTACGAGCAATCGACTCTGATGGAGAATGGTGGAGGCGGCGGGCATCGAACCCGCGCGCCAACCGACGAGATCGAAGAAGGATCGGACGCTTGGGTATTTGGACTGGAGGTGCGCAGGAGGTGCCGAGTGCCGAGACCGTGCATGTGCGTCGAGGTTGATGCCGACCGCGTGCGTACGCGTATACTCCAACGATGCCCGCCCGCACGAAGACACCGACCAGGCGAGGACGGCGCCCGAGGCTTTCCCGCGATCAGATCGTCGAAGCCGCAACCGCGCTGCTTCTGAGCGAAGGCGTCGCGGCATTGACGATTCGCGCGGTGAGTGCGTCGGTCGGTAGCTCGCCGATGGCCGTCTATCGGCATGTCGAGGACAAGGAACACCTGCTCGTCCTCGTCCTCGACCACATCGCATCCGAGATTCCGAAGCCACGACTTCCGAAGCAGCCGCGAGCTCAGATCATCAAGCTCTGGAGCGCCATCTACGCCTGCCTGACCGAGCATGCCTGGGCCGTCGAGGTGCTTGCTGCAGGCGACAAGATGGGCCCTTCGATTCTCTGGTTCATGGAGCGAATCGTCCGCGCGTCGCGCGATGCGGGACTCTCTGAGACCGAGTCCGCGCGCACACTCGATGTGGTCTGGCGCTTCACGATTGGTTCGCTGCTCGTTCAGCGTGGTCATTCGGCACTGGCTGAAGGCTCGCCCGGACCATCCATGCAGCGAGCGCTCTACGAGAACCCCGACGCAGATGAGTTCCCGGCGCTCGCAGCGATTTCGTCGCGTTGGGAGTCCATTCGCGCGCGCGACCACTACCGAGCCAACCTGGGCGCTCTTCTCGATGGCCTCCATACCTGGGATTGACTTCCCGTGTTATAGTGTACATGTACACAAATTGGAGGTCACCCCATGAAGCCCCAGGAACTCGCCACGATTGCCACGTCCCTTCGAACGCTGGAGCTCTCCGCCGACACGACGGAGGAAGACCACGATGCTGCCATGCAGGTGCTGTCGGATTTCAACGATTGCATGACTGGGCTGATTCGTTTCTCGGGAGAGACGCCGTGGGAGCGCCACCCTAGCGACGAGCTGCTCTTGGTCCTCGCCGGGAAGGTCGACGTGACGCTGCTTCAGGAGGACGGAGCTTCCACTGAGATTCCGTTGGCGGAGAAGTCTCTATTGGTCCTGCCCCGGGGCCTCTGGCATCGCCAGAGTTCGGACTCAGGCGTGACGCTCCTCTTCGTCACGGCCAAGGACGGGGACGACGTCTCGTGGGCCGAGGACCCTCGAGTCGGGGCTGCCAGCGAATGAACGCTCGAGAGCTTGGGCACGTTTATCGAAGAAGTGGTGGAGGCGGCGGGAATCGAACCCGCGTCCGAATGGCGTCCAATCGACGCGTCTACGTGCGTAGTCCTCGCCCGAGTTCGGGGTACGGCAGTCGCGAGGTCCCGGAGAACCGTGCCCCTATCTCGACGTGGGTCTCGCCTCCGGATACGGCCGAGAAGCGCTCGGAGGCCAGTCTCCTGATGACTCCGGCGACCCGCTAGGAGACGTCACGGACCGGAGCTCACTCACCTAATCGTTGTTAGGCAGCGAGAGCGTAGTTGTCGTCGGCATTTGAAAAACACCAGACTTGCCGCCTGATTAACGAGAGCACGACCATCTCGGCACGCAGCGCCCGCCTTCGATCACCCGTCGAAGCCAGATCGCCCCCGAACAGCAGAACGTAGCTCTTCGGCGCCGCGAAGCCTCGGGTG
>JANQPS010000005.1 GCA_028285365.1 Thermoanaerobaculia bacterium
TCGCCCTACCAGATGCCATGCTCGACCAGACCCCGGTCGAGCTGGGGACAATCGTGCTGGACAGGGGTAGCGAGCTCGAAGTCCACGTCAGGAGGGAAGACGGCGAACCGATCGCTGGCGCACTCGTCGAGCTCGATGCGAACGTCTATCGCCGCTTGCGTTCTCGTCATGCGAACGGCGTCGTGCCTCTGGGCAACTCCGAAGGGCGGGCCAACGAGAGAGCCCGAGGGAGCTGGGCCATTGCCGACGACTGGGGGCGTGCTCGCCTCGTCAATCTTTCCACGGGTGAGCTTCACAGGGTCCGGGCTCGCGCGGCGGGCTTCGTCGTAGGGGTGCTCGATGGGCTCGAGGTGCCGCGCAACCAGCCAGCCGAGATCGTCCTCGAGGAGGCATCCTCGGTTTCCGGCCGGGTCACCGATGCGAGTGGCGCGCCGATCGAGAATGCCCACGTGGCGGTGCATTCGCTCGACGTACTCAAGAAACAACCGCCGGGTCTGTACACCAGGACGAGCGCGAGCGGCGAGTTCGTCATAGCGGGGGTCCCGTTGGGACGCCAGCGGGTCATGGCGCGGGCGGTCGGCAACGCCGAGATCGATCCGGTCGAAGTCGATCTGAGAGCTGGCGTCACGGTAGAGGGGCTGGAGCTGCGGGTGCCTCCCAGCGGCAGCCTGAGCGGCCGTATCGTCGATGCACGAGGACAGGTGGTCTCGGGCGTGCGGGTCTTGTGCTCGGGGCAGATGGCGGTGTCGGACGAAAACGGTGACTTTCGACTCGAACACGTTCGCCTGGGTCCTCAGCAAGTCGAGGTGCGAGCGTCCGGACGAGTGACGGAGTTTCGCGAGGCGGAGATCGAGCCGGCCGGGTCCTGGCTGGAGATCAGGTTGAGTCCGGGCGTTCTGGTCTCGGGACGCGTGATCGACGGCTTTGGTGAACCGGCCGAAGCGCGACTGTGGCTTCGACCGACGCAGTCGGGTCTTGCGGCGCGTGAGTCGTCCAACAGCGACGGCAGCTTCGTCTTTGCAGCCGTGGCGCCCGGCAGGTATCGACTGACGGCTCAGGCCCTGGACGAACGCTCGGCGAGTCTCGATGTCGAGGTGGGTGAGGAGTCCGTCGGCGACCTGGAGCTACGACTCGGTGGCCAGGCCACGCTGCGTGGCAAGGTCTTGGGACTGGGGCCAGACGAGTTGTCACGCGTTCGCGTGGGGCTCAGGGGGCCGGGCTCGTTCATTCGGATCTCCACCGACTGGGAGGGACGCTTCTCGGTCGACCAGGTGCCGAACGGCAAGTGGACCCTGGCGGGTAGTCTCGAGGTTTCCGGTGGACGTCTCGAAGCCGAGACCCAGGTGGTGATCGAGTCAGGAACACTCGACGTCGTGGCCGATCTCGAGTTCGAACCTGTCGACCGCGAGGCGGCACTGAGTGGACAGGTCCTCATCGAGGGAAGACCCGCCGGCGCCTGGCTGCTTCTCGGCAACGAGGAGAACTACTGGAACACCACCGCCAATTCTCTGGGCGAGTTCCAGTTTCCTTCAGTGAGCCCGGGACGCTACGACTTGACCGTCGCCGCCCGTGACACGTCGCTCACCCACGCTCGCCAGATCGAGGTCTACGGCGATGAACGGGTGACCTTGCGCCTGGGGCGCGCCGTCGTCACGGGTCGCGTGACCGACGTTTCCGGAGAGCCGGTCGAAGGAGCCATCCTGCAGGTGCTTGGCCCCTACGAGCCCTTGGGCCAGCGGTATACGCGACGTCGCTCGCAGCAGGACGGCAGCTTCCGCATCGCCGTTCTCCTCGAGCAGACCATGCGCCTGGTCGTCAGCCGGCCCGGCTACTCGACCTGGGAAGGGAGCATCGACGCTGGCGAGCAGTTCGTGGACGTCGTGCTCGACGGCAGTGGCGCACCGGTCGCTTCCACGCGCCAGCCGTGAACGCTGCAGGCCTCACGGACGCGCGACCGAGCCGCGCGGGAGTCGCAGGGTGAACACACCCGGTTCCGCCTCGTCGGCGTTGGTCCTCGACCACGTCTTCGTGATGGCGGGCCCTGGCGCCGTTCTAGCGGACCACCTCGTGGAGCTCGGCTTCGTCGAGGGGTCTCCCAACGTCCATCCGGGCCAGGGCACGGCCAACCGCCGCTTCTTCTTCCGAAACGTCATGCTGGAGTTTCTCTGGGTAGCTGACTTGATGGAGGTGCGGAGCCCGCTCACCCGTCCGACGAAGCTGTGGGAGCGCTGGCACGGTCGTGCCGATCCGGAGGTGTCGCCGTTTGGCGTGTGCGCAAGGGCACTGGCAGGCGCCGACGCTCTCGAGGAGCTGGGTTTTCCCTATTGGAGCTATGAACCGGTGTATCTGCCCGTCGGGTGGTCGCTGCTCTTCGGGGACTGCGATGCGCTGGCCGAGCCCTGCTGGTTCGTCATCGACCCTCCGCGCGGTCTGTCGATCGTGACGGACGAGCCAATGGATCATCCCGCAGGCGCCCGGTTGCTCACCAGTCTCTCGGTCAGCGCGTCGGTGACGCGGTGGTCGACTTGTGCGCGAGGATTCCAAGGGCAGAAGCTGCTCGAGATGGAGCAAGGTCCACCGCTCATGATCCTGGAGTTCGACGAAAGACGTCGAGGGCGGAGCTGCGATCTCCGGCCAGCGGCGCCGTTGCTGATTCGTTGGTGAGTTGCTCTGGCGAGCAGCGAGCTGCCCGAGTCAGGGGAGCTGGTTCTTCTCCAGCCAACTCCCGAGGGCCTGCTGAAACTCTGCGGGCCGTTCCATCATCAGGAAGTGACTGACGTCACTCCAGATGAGCCACTCGATGTTGGGCAGGACGCGCTCGACGCTCGTGCGGTAGGCCTCGCTCCAGGTTGGCTGCTCCGCCAGAAGGGCGAGCGCCGGCACATCGATCGGTTCGTCGCTCCACATTGCGGGGTCGGCGGTGGCCACGACGCTGTCGTAGAGCGTCGCCTGGTCGATGGTGCCAGCCATCGTCTTGATGGCTCCCAGGTCTTCCTCGGAAAGCCCCGCGCCACCCATACCGTCGATCATTCCTGCGACCCAATCACGGTAGCCGTCGAGCTTGAGTGGGCCCAGCATCTGTCCGATCTGCTCGGGAGTGGCCGTGGGGAGCAGGGCTCCGTCGACGGCGACCAGCCCTTTGGAGCGCTCGGGGTAGCGGCGCAAGAAGCGCAGGGAGACGGGTGTGCCGTTGGAGTGGCCGACGAGCACTCCGCTCGAGATCCCCGCGTGGTCCATGACGGCCGCGATGGCGTCGGCGAACAGGTCCAGTGAGTACGCTCCGTTGCTCGGGTTCGTGCTGCCGCCGTGCCCAGGGAGGTTGACTGCCAGAATGCGCCCCAGCGCTCCGAGGCTCGGAAGCTGGCGCGCCCAGGCATCACTGGTGCTGGCCCAGCCGTGCACCAGGATCAGAGCGGTGTCGGTGCCGCTCCCGACGCTCTCGTAGACGACCGTGCCGCCTTGGAACGAGGCTTCGTGCGTCGTCAGTGCGAGGGGATCGGCCGCTCCGGATGAGTCTTCAGAGCCCGACCCATCAGCGCCCCGGCAGGTCAGAACAGAGGTCAAGAGAAGAATTGCTCCGAGGAGCGTGAGGGAGCCTGCAAGACGCGCAGAAGTCGTTTCGAGAGCTCGCCGTGCCTGATGAGTGGTCTTGTGCATCGTGGTGATCGTCCAGCAGAGGCGGCTCGTTCGAGCGCTTGGTGTCGCCGTGTCGCCGTGTCGTCGGGTCAGCGGGTCAGCGGCCCGGGAGTTTGAAGGCAATCAACTCGGGCGTCGTCGTTCTGGCGATCGACTGTTGCTCGATGGCTTTGGCGATTGCAGGGTCGACACCTTCCAGATCCTGAGCGCTACCGGCAAAAAACGGGCCGCCGCCGACTGCGAGCACCAGATACTGATCGCCATCGACCTGATACGTGATCGGGTTGGCATGGGGTTGCGACGGTAGCTCGATATGGCCCAGCAGTTCGCCGTCGTCTTTAGCGAACACGTTGAGACGCGGCGGCTTTCCACCAAACCCCGACTGCGTGACAAAAAGCAGCGACTTGGTGAGGAGCGGGGCGCCCGTGCCACTCCCGAGCAGCGGAAGGTCGAGACCTGCCAAAGCCGGATGGTCGCGTGGCCCTTCCCCGTTGGGGGTCATCCAGAGAATCTCGCCTCGGTTGAGGTCGATCGCCGTCACCCGACCCCACGGCGGCTTGACCAGAGGAAGCCCGCGCGGACCGGAGAGACCGGCAAAGAAGCTGCCCACGAAGTCCAGGTTGGAGCGTGCCGGGTCCGGCTTGCCGAGCGGGTAGACGCCCGGGGCCGTAGCTGACGGTACGTAGAGGACACCCGTTTCGGGATCGACCGCCGCTCCGGGCCAGTTGGCGCCGCCGCCGCTTCCCGGCATGAGGATCTGGCCGTCGGTGTCGCCGGGCGGGGTCGGAGGAGCAAACAACGGACCGAGCGTGTAGCGCTTGGCGATCTCCTGAGCCTCGGCGCGCAGCTCGGGGGTCAAGTCGATCAGGTCGTCTTGACCGATGCCCTGACGATCGAACGGCGGGGGTTTGGTCGGAAACGGCTGGGTGGGTGAAGACACCTCGCTGGGAACTCGACTCTGGGGTACGGGTCGCTCTTCGATCGGCCAGACGGGCTCGCCGGTGACGCGATCGAAGACGTAGGTGAACGCCTGCTTGCTCACCTGAGCCAGTGCCTTGATCTCTCGACCGTCGACGGTGATGTCGATCAGGTTGGGAGCGGTGGGGAAGTCGTAGTCCCAGAGCCCGTGGTGAACGGCCTGGAAGTGCCACTTGCGTTTCCCCGTCTTCGCGTCGAGGCACACGATGCTCTCCGCGAACAGGTTGTCTCCCTTGCGGTGCCCGCCGTAGAAGTCGTTGGTGGGAGTCGACACCGGCAGGTAGACGGTACCGAGCTCGTGATCCACGGCCATCATGCTCCACACGTTGGTGTTGCCGACGATCCTCCACGCTTCGTCGTGCCAGGTCTCGACGCCGAGCTCGCCGCTCTGGGCGATGGTGTGAAACGTCCAGAGGTGCTCGCCGGTTCGGGCGTCGAAGCCGCGGACATGGCCAGGTGGCGCAGCTCTACGGATGGCTCCGTCGTGGACGATCGAGCCGACGATGATCACGCCGCTCACGACCACCGGCGGCGAGCTGTGTGTCAGGTGACGATGATTGATGGGTCGACCAAAGTGCTCGCGACCGCCGTCGGGGAGCAGGTCGACGACACCGTTCTGACCAAATCCGCCGACTGGCTCGCCGGTCACCGCGTCGAGAGCGACCAGCTTGCGATCGTGAGTCGCTGCGAAGACGCGGACGAGGTCACCGTCCCGCCAGGTCACGGCTCCACGGTGCTGATAGCCGACGTTGGCTGGTCTGCCAGCTTTGTAGGACTCCGGGTCGTAGGACCACAGCGTCTCGCCGGTGCCCGGGTCGATCGCGGCGATCTGAGAGAGCTCGCTGACGACGAACATGCGGCCGTCGTCGACCACGGGCACGACCTTGAACTGGCCAGCCTTGATGCGCTCGTTCTCCCTCGTCACCAGCTGCGATACCGAGGTCCACCGCCATGCGATCTCGAGCTGATG
>JANQPS010000013.1 GCA_028285365.1 Thermoanaerobaculia bacterium
CCGCCCGTCTCGGGTGAGCATGATGTTGGCGGGCTTGAGGTCGCGGTGGATGATGCCTTTTTCGTGAGCGGCCTCGGGGCCTTCGGCGATCTGGATGAAGAGTGGGATGGCCTGGTCGACGGGTAGGGGACCGCGCTTCAGGCTGGTGGCGAGGTCCTCACCTTCGACGAGCTCCATGACCAGGAAGTGGGTATTGCCGTCGGTCTCGAATCCGTGGACGGTGGCGATGTTGGGGTGGTTGAGGGCGCCAAGGGTTTTGGCTTCACGCTCGAAGCGGGCGAGACGTTCGGGGTCGTCTGCGAGATCGGCAGGGAGGACCTTGATGGCGACGTCGCGCTCGAGCTTGGGATCACGGGCTCGGTACACCTCACCCATACCGCCGGCGCCCAGGGGCGCTGCGATCTCGTAGGAGCCGAGGGTGGAGCCTGATTGGAGCTGCATTGGCGAGATGGCTCAGTTCACCGGGACGAGCCGACGGAGCTCTTCGAACCAATTGTCGATGATGCGGATCTCCCGAGCCTGAGGGAGGTCGGGATCGCGACCGACGAGAAAGTGCTCGCCGTCAGGCGTGACCGACAAGACGTCGAAGCTGAAGCTTCCGGGCAGGAGGACCTGCGGAGGCTGAGGTGACGGAGTGTCGCCATTTCCGAGGTCGACGGTCTCGATACCCTGGCCTGTCCTGACGAAGAGCTCTCGTCCCGAGGGCGAGAAGGTCAGGATGCTGAGATCGCCAGCTGGTCTCTGGAGGGCCGCAATGGGCTCCCGAGACGCAGGGTCGGGTAGTGAGTACAGAACGACTCGATCGACGCGTTCTTCTCTGGACATGACAGCCAGCCATCGTTCGTTTGGCGAGAGCGCTGCGTGAAAACTCGCGCCGTCAGTCTGAATGAGCGGAACGGGTGTCTCGTTGGGAGCGTCGAGAGACACGGTGTAGATGTCGTTGAGGGTCGTCTCGTTCCTTTGCGAGAAGAAGAGCTGATTCTCGGAAGAGATCGCGACAGGGTACTGAGCTTCCGGCGCGCCGACGATGAGTTGTGCCTTGTCGCTGCCGTCGCTCTTCTGAGCGTAGATGTGCATCTTGCCTTCCCGGTTCGAAGCGAAGACGAGCCGCTGGCCGTCGTGCGTCCAGACGGAGCAGCACTCGAAGCCCGTCTCCAGCGTAAACGTCGTTGCGGTGCCACTCGACAGATCGACGATCTTCATCGCCCAGGTGCCGTCCGAGGACATCACTCCCGCAGACAGCTTCGTGCCGTCGACCGAGAGCCGCGGAATCTCGAAGAGAGGGATTGGATCGAGTGGCACAGACCGCTCGGAGCCGCCACGATCGAGAAGGGCGAGCCGGACCTCGCCCGTGGTCAGCCCGATCGTGGAGTAGGCGAGTGTCCCAAGACTGTCCAGAGCCCACGGAGCTGGCAAGGGAAGCGTCGGCAGTCCCTCCGGGCTGACGCTGCGAGCTTCGCCGAGGATTCCGGAGTCCTGGTCGAAGGCTGCAGCCATGACGGCGCCTGGACGTGAAAAGACCAAGTGGCCCGAACGTGTGGCCACGGCGTTGCCGCCTTGGGTCAGGTACCGGCTCTCCCAGCTCGCGGTGTCGACGAGATGGATGGTGCGGGCGTCGGTCGCTAGACCGCTGATGCGGGTGACGAGCAATTGCCTGCCGCCGTCAAGACAGGAGGGTGAGCCCATACCGAACTCGCGTTCCTCGAGTGGCAACACCTGCTCCAAGGCCTCAGCCCCAGGCGAGAGTCGATAGAGGCCACGCTCGATGATGCCGAGGTAGAGATTGCCGTCCTCGCACCAGGCGCCGCCGGCGATTGGATCCGGCCCACTGTTGGGCAGGCGCGCGATGGCAGTCGCCTCGCTGGTGCCAAGACGAATGACGTAGAGACTCGAGTCCTGGACGAAGGCGAGGCGTTCGCTGTTGGCAGATACGGTGAGTGAGTAGGCTCTCGGGAAGTCCCGCAGCTGGACGATCTCGCGGGTCTCGAGGTTCAGAATCGTCGGAGCTCCCAAACCACTCATGCCGCTGGCGATCCGGGTGGCGTAGGCCGCCCAACGCCCGTCGGGTGAGAGAACCAGGGCCTGGGCGTCAGGTCGATCGAGACGTGAGGTCTTCATGCGCTGGTTTTCTGCAAGCGGGACCGTAAGCTGGCGGACTGGTGTTTCGCGGACCTCTGCTCGCCGCCCGCCGATCTGCGTGCCGAACCAGCTTCCGATCAGCAGCGCCAACACGGCCACAACGCCGAGGAGCGGGAGTGATTCGCTGGCTCGTTGCTTCGGGGGCGCGTCAGTGCTCTCGTCGGGGGCGAGCGACTCGGCGAGCTCGATGCGCACCGCACCGGCGTCCCCCAATCGCCAGTTTGCATCGCGCCTCAGGCAACGTTCGAGAATGCGCCGAAGCGCCTTCGGCGCTGCAGGAGGGAGCTTTTCCCAGTCGACCTCGCTTCGGAGGACCGAGGCCAGCGTGTCGGTGGCGGTGGCGGCCGCGAAAGGTGAGTTGCCGGTCACGCATTCGAACAGCACGGCGCCGAAGGACCAGAGGTCACTTCGACGGTCGACGACTTCTCCGCGGGCCTGCTCGGGCGACATGTAGGCAGCCGTTCCCAGGATCTGCCCACCGGTAGTAGCGAGCTCGGTGCGCGTCGGCGACTGCGAGAGGTCGACGTCGCTCGTCGCCGGCTCGGCAGATCTCGCGAGCCCAAAGTCGAGGACTTTCGCCCGGCCGTCTCTGGTGAGCATGATGTTGGCGGGTTTGAGGTCGCGGTGGACGATGCCTTTCTCGTGGGCGGCCTCGAGTCCTTCGGCGATCTGGATGAAGAGGGGAAGGGCCTCGTCGATGGGTAGGGGACCGCGCTTCAGGCGCGTGGCGAGGTCTTCGCCGTCGACGAGCTCTATGACCAGGAAGTGGGTATCCCCGTCGGACTCGAAGCCGTGGATGGTGGCGATGTTGGGGTGGTTGAGGGCGCCGAGGGTTTTGGCTTCACGCTCGAAGCGGGCGAGACGTTCGGGGTCGTCTGCGAGATCG
>JANQPS010000016.1 GCA_028285365.1 Thermoanaerobaculia bacterium
AAGCGGTCAGTCAGAGTCTTCGCGGCTATGATGGTGCGCCGTGGGATTCTTTGAACTTCGGGTTCACCTACGACACGCACGGACGGCTGAAGACCAAGACCTACCCCACAGTCGCGGAGAACCAGCCGGACACGACGATCACCTACGACTACACCGGCTCCTGGAACACAGCGGTGCGCCACGGTGGGCTAACTCTGTGGACGCTGGACGAGCACAACGCCGACAAACAGATTGTAGCGGAGAGCCAAGGAAACGGGACGAGCATTGCGACGGGCTACGAGCCACGGACCGGATGGCTCGCGCGCCGCGATGTCCGCGCACAGGACGGTAGTGCGATCTACTGGCAGGACGTCAAGCAATTCGACGCGGTGGGGAACATCGAGCAGATCGAGCAAAGCCGATGGGACAACGGGACGCTCAACCTGCGGATCCTGACGATGAGCTATGACGATCTCGATCGTCTCGACGCCGTGACGGACCCGGTTGGCGCGGGTCGCTCGATGACGTTCGGTGCGCTCGGAAACATCGAGTGGCAACAAGGTGTTGGCAACTATGACTACACAGGACGGACCTTCTCACCGAGTTCCGTCAATGGAGTCACCCAGACCTATGACTCCAACGGGAATCTGACCCGCGCGGCAACCGGGCCTACGGATCCCGACGCCCGGGTAATCACCTATGCACCGCAGGATCGTCCGAGGAGTGTTTCCAAGGGAGCCGCAACGGTCGACTTCGAGTACGGACCGAACGATGAAGCGGTCATCGAAGTCGCGGGTGATGACATCAAACTTCGATTTGGGACGTGGGAGCTCGATACCAAAGTGTCGAGCGGATACTCCCTCGACTCGACTCGTCAGGTGCTTTCCGTCGAGGTCGATGGTGTAAGCGCGCA
This sequence comes from Thermoanaerobaculia bacterium, assembly GCA_028285365.1. Classification (GTDB taxonomy): domain Bacteria; phylum Acidobacteriota; class Thermoanaerobaculia; order Multivoradales; family Multivoraceae; genus JANQPS01. The sequence continues at coordinate 893 of JANQPS010000016.1, forward strand.
GCACGAGCTGGTGGCCTACGGTGACTCCGAAGCACCCATCTGGGTCACAGAATGGCACTACCTGGTCCGGGACATCGTCGGTTCGCTCGTCGCCTCTACTGACGAAACTGGAGCGCTCGAGTTCCAACAAGAGTACGACGCATTCGGAAAGCTCGTATGGCGAACTGACCCTGAAGGGCAAACGTCGTTGGGCAGCGGCTTCACCGGCCATCATGACCTTGCAGCGCAAGGACTCGTTTCGATGAAGGCGCGTCTGTACGATCCCGAGTTGGCGCGGTTCATCAACGCCGACCCAATCATGCAGGCTCCGCTCTATTCACAGAGCTCGAATCGCTACACCTACGTGTTCAACAACCCACTGAAGTACATCGACCCCACAGGCATGGAAGGAGGGGACATAGAGAAGGAGAAGCTCAAGAAGCAGGATGGCGGCAAGAAGACTCCAGAGACTCCAGGTGGGGGGAGTTCAAACAATTCGGGCGACGTAGAGCGTTTCCCAGTGGACGGCAACAGGAGCAACGCCGAGCCTCAACCAAACGTCGTCCATGAGCAGATCGGGGCCGGTGGCTCGGTCAGGCCGACCCAAGGAGGCGGGATCTCTTCAGAGCCAGCAAATGCGCCGACGATACCGGAGTACCCGGATGAGAAGCCTGAGTCCTTCTACGAGGGCGAGGAAGACGACTCGGGCGGCGACGACCTCGATTTCCAATACAAATACGTAGGGCTTGATGAAGCCGAACTGCCGGATGGCACCACGACCCCCGTTGACGTCTATCAACTTTCAGAGCCGTTCCGGCAACGTGTGCAGAGGGCCGCAATAAATGCTACCGTCGTCACAGTTTACCTTGTCAGCAAGGTCCCAAAGGGAGGAACCTACAAGCTACGAGATCCCGGGACTGGCCAAGTGAGGCGAACCGGGCGCAGCAATGACTTGCGCCGTCGCGAAGGAGAGCATGGTCGGCATCCGGAGACAAAAGACCTCGACTTTGAAGTCGACAGGAGAACAGATAACCCTCTGGCGCAGCGAGGACGCGAGCAGCGGATCTACGATCAGCATCCCGAAGCAGACCTGAATCGAAGGAGACCTATCTCGCCTAAGAACGAGCGACGAGACGAGTACCTTCGGGAGGGAGACAAACTTTGAGTCGCCGCAAGTTACCACCACTTGGATCCGTGTTTCTTGTGCCACTGCGTGACGAAGGCCACGCGCTCGGCGTGCTAGCTCGTGCCTCCGGAGAGGGGCATGCGTTTGGGTACTTCTATGGCTCAAGAGTCTCCGCAGCAGGCGACGGTTTCCACGATGAACTCGACCCCGAAAGGGCGGTTCTGGTCGGCAAGTTCGGGGACCTTGAACTGTTGCGAGGGAATTGGCCGGTGATTGGTGCTGTTGCGGATTGGTCGCCGTCCCGTTGGCCAATGCGGCCGTTGGCCCGCATCGACCAGGACAACGGACGGGCGTGGTTGGTAACCTACGACGACGGGTTCAACTGTGTGGACGAGAGGGAGGTCGATACCGAAACAGCTTCGCGATATCATTACGACCGAATGATGGGAGCGGGCGCTGTGGAAATCCGGTTAACGAAGCTAGTGAAGGAGGACGAACAAGGCTCGTAGGGGGCACCAAAGCTCAAAGGCTACGGGGTGCCCCGTGGTCGATTCGCGATTCTTAGTTGAAACGTGCCGAATGCTCCTCAGTGTTCTATGCTGCTTTTTCAGAGTCTCCTCGAATAGACTCACGT
>JANQPS010000032.1 GCA_028285365.1 Thermoanaerobaculia bacterium
GCTCGCTTGAGCTCCCGGTTCTCGCGCTTCAGCTGGGCGAGCTCCTCCTTCTCGCTCGTCGTCAGACCCGGACGCCGACCGCTATCGCGCTCGGCTTGCGGATCCAGTTCCTCAGGGACTCCGGAGAGCACCCGACCTTCATCGCGACCGACTGGATCGCTGACCCCTCGGAGGGGTGCTGTCCTTCCTGGTCAAAGACCAGTCGGACAGCACGTTCCTTGACCTCTGGGGAGAATCTGCTTCTGCGTGACATGGCTCCATCCTCTCAAGGATTGGGGCCTCCGGTGAACCCGGGGCGGTTCAGTACACCTTGGAGATACCGGGTGCGGTCGAGGTCACCCTGACCGATCGCTCTAGTTCGTTCGCAGTCTGGGAATCTCTCGCAGGACTGGCTGGGAACCAGGTGGTTGACGAATGCGTTTGAGGTGCGCGAGTCTGTTGCTAGCGCAAACCGGAGTTGGAGCTTGAGCTCCGAAAGCCACCTCTCAACTCCATGGTCGCTGCCCTGAGTCCCTCGACGAGTTTCCGCTACTCCTCAGCCATCAGTCCGGCTTGCCGGCACGCTTCGCCTAGCTCTTCCAGAGACTGCTGGAACTGCCGGCGCGCGTCATCGACGCGGGCTTGGCGGAGGAGGAGCTTCTCTTGGTCGAGCTTCAACTGTTCGCCCCTAGTTGGCAGCACGAATGAACTCGGCGAGCTCATCCATCTTGGTCCGGAGGTCGAGACGAGACAGGTCGGCGGGCCGTTCGGCAACCCAGCGCGCCAGCTTCATCTTGTCCGTCTTGCCTTCCTCGCCATCCTTGTCGTATTTCCACACATGGTCAAAGTCTCCCAATCGAGGCTGAACTTCCGCCTTATTGAGGGCTGGGATCGCTTCTTCCAGTAGTTCCGCAGGGATGTAGTTCTCGATCTCCCTCCCTTTGGTCACCCAGCCAAAGCCAAGCCCTTCTGTGAATTCCTGGCGAACTCGCTGCTTTGTGTCGTTGGGCTCCACCGAGCTATCCCGATCGAGATCCATGACGATCACCATGTTTCGGTTGATTCGGCGCAAACGAATGAAGTCATCGACATCTCGGTCGTCCGCCGAGAGGTGGCTGAGGAGTTTGCCCCCGTAGAACATGATGCTGTAGTGGAGGCCTTCTTCGAGTTCAGGATCGACCGACGAAAGCCAGTGGCGAAGGTATATCCGGTCGCTCGGACCCTCAACCCAGACGATCGCGTTGGCCTGGAGAAGGTCATTGGGTCGGTAGCCCAGGTCATAGCAGGCAATCGCCCTTTGGTTGTCCGTAGCCACCGGCGTTATGGTGCTCCAACCGTCCTGGAGTTGTACGTGGAAGATTGATGCAAACTCGGGGTTGATTAGGTGTGCGGAGTGAGTGGTAATGAGGTACTGGTTGGACGTGTTGTCGTGCAGGTAGCGGAGTAGACGAGCTTGCAGGATCGGGTGTAGATGAAGCTCTGGCTCCTCGATACAGACTAGGCTGTTCTCGATGACCGTGGCAGCAGTGGCAAGCGTGACTACCTCGCGTATGCCGGTGCCCAGATTCAGAAGGTTGAGGACGCGCCCATTCATAGTGACCTGGATCTCTGTCTCGCCCGCATCGACGCTCAAGGTTGCCTGGGCGTCGCCGACTACCTGGCGTACGAAGTGCTGAATTGCGCGAAACCGCTTCTGGTCATCAAGATTTTGAAGGCTCGGGTTTCTGAGGGCGTTTAGGCGGCCGATCAGACCAAGACCGCTGTAGCTTTGATCGTTGCCTCCGATCTCAAAGCCGCGAATGTCTGGAACGAGTTCCACCTTCGGCTGTCGCAGATACGGTACAGCGATAGACTTGATCACGCGAGAGATGTTGTCTGATGCACTGCCGCCGCCTCGAGTGATGGTCTTCGCCAAGTGGCTCCACCTCGCCGCACCGATTTCGCTGAGCCTCGAGAGGCTGGCGATGAGCTTGGGATGGAATGTCAGCTTTGTGTCCTGGTTTGCCTGGAATCCAAACCACGAGCACCCAGTTTCCTGCGGATCTAGCGTTGCTGCAACAGCTTCAGTCTCCGCTTCCTGAAGTGCCCTGGTTGTTGTGTCTCGTAGTCTCGCAGGGGCGGCATGGAAGTAGGAGAATCGGTGGTCTTCTGCACCTTGCGGTAGATCGTCTTGGGGCAACTGGAACTCACCGCCGGAGGTCGCCGTTCCAATAGCCCGATTGAGGTGGTTGACGGCGAACCGGAGCAAGTTCGACTTTCCGCAGTTGTTCTGGCCTACGATTACGGTGACCGGCCGTAGCGGCCCGAGAAGAGCCTGTGCCATAGGGTGAAAGCTGCGGTAGCCAGCGACCCCAAATCCCAGAATCTTGACGCGATTTTCGTCAATCACTGGGACGTCGGCTCCCGCTGGGCGAGCCGCACTGCTTCATCCACGGATGGCGCAGTACGCAGTCTCTTCATGTCGCCCCCTTAGCGTGTTGGTGCAGATCTCGGTGGCCCCGGCAGTTCGTTGGAACCGGTGAATCAGTCTAAGCACTGCAGCTCCTCGTCGTGCCGTCCCCTCATTCCCGGCACCGTGAATCCGGAGCTTGAGTTTACGAAATGAGATGAGCAGTGCCGGTTGCGCGATCTCACGCATCGGTTGAGCCTCTTTCCCAGAACCCCACCGTTTCGAGCAAGCGATCACTGTGATCTTAGATCTCCTCGAGCGTAGATATCGGAACACGCTCCACGTTCTTCTCGCGGTCGAACAAACCGATGTACCAAGCCTTCCCCTCAAGCCAGAACCGACAGATGGGCTTGCGGTTGTTGTCGTCGAGAAGCATCGCGCAGTAGCTCTTGGCGTCCCTCATAACGACGCGCTCGGCCGAAATCCGCTTGCGTAGGATCGCTTGCACGATGAAAACGCCTGCTTCTCCTCGTCAGTCGTGACGATGCCTTCGTCGTCTTCGGGGCCTGGGTCGCTTCGGGCGGTTGCGCTGACTCACGTGACTCCTCGGTATGGAGCGCTGGCTCGAGCCGGCTGCTCAGCCGCTCGTTGACGAAGGAGCGGAACGCCAGATCTCCTCGCGGGGACTGTCGTCCGTACGGGCTCGCTCGGGGTCCCGCTCGCTGGCTTTGTGCTCGTAATCCGTCGACGGAGCGATCGGCCGCCGTCTGCAGATCGGCTCGATCCCGTGCACAGACGGTGCTCGTCGCCGGTGGCGGATCCGATTCGGCCTCATCAGGAGCCCGACCACCGGGGCCCGGCTACGAGGGCGGTGCGGGCTTGGATCCAGACGGCCTCGACGACGAAGTCCCGTTCTGAGTCCAGAGCTGACCCACGAAAAAGAGTTCAACGGAGAAAGGAGTGCTCTGGATTTTGGCTACGTGCGACGGCCTGAGTTGCGAGTGGGTGCCGGTTGTCGGTGCTCACTCGTACCTCGAACACCGAGCTGTCAAGGGGAACCGAATGGATCCCGCTTCAGACGATGTGAAGAGGGCGGACGACGGCACCAACGCAGTCGAATCGTCCATGACAGACCAACACGAAAGAAAGGAGGACCTCAAGGCAAAGAGCAACTACAAGAGACTCGGTGTGGCTCGGTGACTACCACCACTGAGCTACCGCAAGGCGTAAAACCGAGCGGGGAAACCCGCCCGGACTCCTGCCCCTTCTGCGATGGGCCAACAGGAACCTACTGGCGCAGAGCTCCCGCGATCGAGCTTTTCGGCGGCGGCGGGCATAGCGGCGACGTGTGGATCTGTGTCGAACAGGCGCTCACCTAGCGCGCCCCCGCCCCGCGCATCGACGAGCTGGGCGCCATGTCGTGTGGCCGCTCATCTGTGATGGTGGTTGACCTGACCGAGCGTTAGCATGCCTCATAGCGAGCAGAGAACAGGTTGAACTACTTAGGAGCGGAGTGGACCACTGGAATGCGTGGCGTGCGGCGAATGGGCAAGTTGAAGTGGATCTCAGCCGCGCCATGCTCACCGGCGCGGACCTAGGCGGTGCGGACTTGAGGGCTGCGAATCTCAGGGAGGCGAATCTCGTTGGCGCGAACCTCCGGCAGGCGAATCTCAGAGAGGCGAACCTAAGGACGGCGGATCAAATGACGCAGACCTCAGCGGCGCTCATCTCGTCGGCGCGAGTCTCATCAACGCGAAGTCCAGAAATGCGAGCTACAGCGAGGCGTGCCGGGTGAATGCAGACGTCAGCGGAGCTGACCTCTTGCTTACCTCTCTAGATGCGGCGCAGCTCACCGAGACGAATCTCAGTGGTGCGAACCTCGGATGGGTAAGCATGTCGCGGTCAAGCCAGTTCGATGGCGTGGTCTTAGCGCTGAACACGACGAGATGCTTGACGGCTCCGAGAGCGTCATCTATCCATGGATCAACTGGGCAAGCGAACACAGACCGTGTGGTGGAGTTCTCTGAGGGGTTTCCGACGGAGTTGACTCTCCCGCCCGAAATGAGTTGGATCGTGCTCAGCAGCGTGATGCTGGCCGCCGGATCAACGATTTACGTAGTGTTCTGCCCTGCTGCGGTTCAGAACTATTCAGAGGTGCAATGGGTATAGCTGAGCTGCGTCGTCCGAGATTGCTCTACATCAGGGACAGCCTCCGCTGTGGATTCTTCAGGCTATTCCACTTCTTGGCGCAATGGGCGACTCTTCTGCTGGTCGGAGTGGGCGGAACGATCGCGGTCGTTCTTCTCGGCCTGAGGATCGCGAAGCTCTTTGGTCTGCTCGCGACGTATGGCGGAGGCTGGTCGTTGCCGATATGAACGAGGGAGCGTCAGTGATTCCGCGGTTTGCGCCTGAGAGCGGCTCGTCGCGGCTAGTCCTTGTCGTCAGGGAACCAAGTCATACTTCCGTCCCACTCGGGTGGGTACAGCTTGCCCGGAGGGACATGTTCGGCGATTTCAGCGGTCCTGAATACTCCCGGAGCTTGCGTTGTTCCTACGACGTGAAGGGCGCCACGTACTCCGCTCCTTGTTCTGAAGGCGACGATCAGGTGTGCCCAGAACGGAATGGAGTGGCTTGGGTAGCACAGTCTGGCCTCGTCAAGCGTCTTGTTCTCCTGGATTCCGGGTGACATGATGCGCCCCTCCAGAAGAGCAAGTGATCCGTGTGCCACGAGGAGCTGGACTTGCCCCGTGCGGGGGCCGGTGTTGGACACAATCAGGTCTGCGTAGCGCCAGTTAGTGCAAGTCTGGTCGGATTGAGGAGCGGGAACGGCCTCTCCGTCCAATGCGAAGGACGTCTGTCCTCCGAGAACACTTCCTTCCTGGGTGTGCCACCCCTTGGCCTCAACGACTATGACTGGCCAGTCGCGCGCCTCCTCAATGACGCGCATTCGCCGATATTCGTCTGCCATCTTCCTGTACTCCAGGCGGCTGAGGTGGAGCTCCTCCTGCTGGGTCTCGAGTTGCTTGCCCTGCTGGTAGAGGGTCGTGATGAGGACCGCAAAGGCCACCGCCGTGAAGAATGAAGTGACTATTCCGAAGGCGTCTCCTAGCGAACCTGGTGAGGAGCCCGGGGCTTGTGCCCACCACCCGAAGATCAAAGCAGCGAAGAAGAAGAAGAGGAGGATAACTATGAGGAGAGGCAGCCAAGTCCAATAGAACTTGCTCGCGTACTGTCCGGTGGCACCGGCCTCAAGGAATCCTTGCTCTCCAGCACCACGGCTCTTTGGACCTCGTTCGACCATGCTGAGAGCCTACCGGTAGTCGGCCCATCGCCGAAGCCGCGACCTGTTCTAGTCGGCTGCCGCGCTTCTAGCACCTGAGCCGCTGCCTGAGTTCGAGCCTCAGGAAGTCTGCCCCGAGAAGACTCATGAGTGCTTCTGTATCAAGGGTTTGCTCGCGGTCGCAGCTGCGGCAGATGGCCGCCAGCGCGTGCTTCTCCGCGTAGTCGGACAGGTGCGTAGGACGAGTTCAGCTAGCTAGCTTGGCTTCCAGGGGTCGCAGCCCTCTTGAGCCCGCCCGCGACGGTACTGATGTTGAGCTCGGTAGCGCCCTTGTTCGAAACGTACCCGGTTTGCGGGTCGGAGAAGATCAGCTTGACGACCTCAAGCATCAGCGCTTGGCGGCCCTCGCTGTCTTCGATGCTCTCCTCCAGAGTTTCGAATTTCGCAAGAACCGATAGCCGATGCCGGTAGAGGATAGCGAGGTTCCGTTCTTGGTTGAACTTAGTCAGAGTCAGACGAACGAAGAAACCGACTATCGAGAGGGCTACACCTCTCTGTGCTGCTTCTCCTGTTACTTGGAACGCGTTGTCGCCTTGGAATGGGACGACGAACATTGCAATGACGGCTAACACGAGAAGGCCACCACTGATACAAAGGCTGATGAACCACTTCTTGGCTCTGCGGTCGTGGTCAGCTGCGAGCTCGCCGAACTCCTCCGCCGCGGCAGCCACGCCTAGTTCCTGGATCTTCGCTTCGGCCGCAGTCTTGAGCTGTTCATAGCCCGATTGAGACTCGGCAAGAGCTTTCCGCATTTGAGTGATGTTGTTCTCGGCGTCGTGTAGCAGATCGAGACCGCTAAGGTCCACGACGGCGAGGGCCAGCTGGACATTGATCGTGCCTCTCTCGAAGGTCTCGATCAGGCTCCAGGAGTCGTCGACGAGCTCGTTCGCCCGTGCGGCGTGTTTCGCGCGGTCTTGTTCGTCTTCAAGTTCCGAGATCCTTCTTTTCAGACTGACGAGGTTGGCCTTTGCCTTGTGGGCCTGCGCCATCGCGGCCTCGACGTGAACCAAGCTCAGCTTCTCCCAGTGGTCGAGAACGCGATTCACCATGGTTCCTACGGCAGTCCTGAGCTGCTTCCGGGCTGACTCGGCCTCTTGATGCCTTCCTCCCAACGTCCCGTCTTCTACAATAGGCCCGTCTAGAACTGACAGCTCTTCATCGAGGTAGTGCTGCATCTGTTCCAGCAGGTCCGCTTTGCGTTCGTCGTAGTTCACACTATTCTCCGTTTGGGCCCCTTATCTCGCTCAGGTGTGTCTGCAGGTACTTGGCTGACTGCCTCGTCCCGCGACTAGCTGAGTCTGTCGAGTCACTGGATCTTCGACGTGCAGCACCATCTAAACGCGTGCGGTCGAGCGTGGCCGGATGTGCCTAAGCAATCGCTGGTAGTGGTCGACTGGAACGCCGGCACGATCGAGAAGGGCGCTTGCGACCATTCTCGTGTCATGCGGCCTCCAGTTGCGACCGACATTACACCTGGCGGCTGTCGATCAGGTCGTAGCGATACGCGAAGCGGAGCAGCTTGGGGTCGTCTTTTGCGAGCTTCTGGTAGTGCTCGCGATCGCTGGGGAGCGTCTCCGGGTCGGGGGCGGGCGGCATCGAGGCATCGTGCTCGACGCCGGGCTCGCGGATCTGAAAGGACGCCGAGAGGTTGAAGATCGCGCGGCCTTTCTGGATGCCGACGACGCGTCTGGTGTTGAACGACTTCCCGTCGCGAATCGGGTCGACGTCGTAGACGATGGGGCGCGAGTGATCTCCCGGTCGCAGGAAGTAGCCGTGAAGCGAGTGCAGGTGGCGCTCGGCGCCTACGGTGCGGGTGGCCGCGACGATGGCCTGGCCGAGGACCTGGCCACCAAAGACGTGCGTGCCAGGACCGTTGAGGCCGCGAAAGAGGGTGGTCTCGAGTTGTTCGAGATCCATGAGCTCGACGAGCTCAGCGAGCGTCTGAGAGGGTGCAGTCACAGCGCGAAGGCGATGCGGGGTGGCGGCGCGTTTCAGTTGGGGAGCAGGGGAGCGCCCGTCGCGGGTATGACGCTCGGTGTGCCGACGGTGACCCAATGCTTCTCGGCAGGATCTCGACCGTCGAGGTTGTCGAGTTCGAGCATGACGTCTAGCAACCGCACGCCGCAAGCTCGGCCGATTTCCGGCCACTCAATGGAGCTGCGGACCGGTCTGTATTCGAACAAGTCGGACATAGCCGCAGCATAGCGAGCCGGCTGAGCTGGCGTCAAAGAGAAGTTGGCGGACGACTCCAGAGGGCGAACTCAGTAGTCGGGTTCCGCACACCGCAGCGCGGAGCCCGGCCTTGGTCTCGTGGGATAAAGTGCGATGGTCGGTTCCTAGAAATGCCGGGGGTGAGTAACTCGGTCCTTCATCAGTTCCTAGGCGGCAACAATCACATGGTGGTTGTGGCGTCTGGGCAACTGAGAGGCGCGAGCAAACCTAGTTGTGAAGCTGAGTAGTTCGTCCGAAGTCTTGCAGGCCATCACGGTGGTTGGTGGACTGGCTAGCACCGTCGCGCTCTACCAGTGGCAGCCGTGGTTGGCTTTCGCTGCTTTCCTCGTTCTTACAGCGTGGGTCGCTACGGTGCGCTACCAGAATCGCAACCGCGCGATGCGAATCATCAACGACGGGGCCAGTGAGCTGAAGAGTCGACTGCAAGACGAGTCCTTTCACCCGGACGTCATAGTAGCGTTTACCCGTACGTCGGCGGTCTTTGCCGGCATCCTCGCAGTTCGACTGAAAGTTGCAGAGCTTTTGGCTATACCGAGGCAGTCTTTTAAGGATCCCACGACCTGGGCTCGTGTTTTGGCGCCGGGAGATGGGATTGCCTTGGACGGCAGCACGTACGACGGTAGGAAGGTGCTCGTCGTCAGCTATATCGTCGAGACCGGCGGTTCTCTCGAAAACGGGTTGAAGTTCCTCCTGGAGAAGGGCGTGCCTCGAGAGGCTATCCAGATGGTGTCTTTGTACTGTACTCCCGCGGCAAAGACCAGATTTCCTGACCTCATCGTGGTCCACGAGACCAGCGAAGACGTTCTGGCACAGCTGCCGTGGGTCGATGGGACGTACCCGCGCCTCTAAGCCGCGGGTTTGGGCCGTATCTGAGCCGGTTCTGCCGGCCTCGGAAGATCTCTGCGCTAGCCGTGCAGGCTCCGGTCTTCGCAATCCTCGCCAGGACTAGCGCCACCCGTCCGGGCCCGAAATGCTGCCGGAACTCCTTGATGAGGCAATGTACCTCCCAGGAGTTCCTCCTGCCATCTCTCGATGTCGGTAACGATGAGTCTGTGCTTGCGAGCAGCTTCTGCTGTCGGCGTCTCGCCTCGCGGATGCTGAGTACCAAAGTGCTACGGCGCTTGGCAGCCTGAACCGCCCCGGGTTTTCCGGAGACTCGTTTAGTTGAGTCCCGCGTTGGCGGGGGTATGTTCTTGGAGTCGATAGTAGTCGAGCTCGTGTTCGGCGGGCGGCACGTAGCCGATCGACTCCAGGAGTCTTTGGTTGTTGTACCAATGGACCCAGTCGAGGGTGGCAAACTCAACGTCCTCGAGTCCGCGCCAGGGTCCCTTCTTGCGGATGACCTCAGTCTTGTAGAGGCCGATGACGGACTCAGCGAGGGCGTTGTCGTACGAGTCACCGCGACTCCCGACGGAAGGCACGATGCCGACCTCCTCGAGCCGCTCGGTGTAGCGCAGCGCCAGGTATTGCGAGCCCCTGTCGCTGTGGTGGACGAGCCGCTCCGCCAGGAGCGGCTCCCCTCGGCCGTAGAGCGCCTGCTCGAGGGCATCGAGCGCGAGGTCGGTCTGCAGCGACCGGGACGCCCGCCAGCCGACGATGGCCCGGGCGAAGACGTCGATGACGA
>JANQPS010000048.1 GCA_028285365.1 Thermoanaerobaculia bacterium
CGACGATCTCCTTGACCTCGATCAGGTAGTTCTGGGTTTCCCGGAGTCGCTCGTTGAGTTGCTCGACGGTCGGGACGTTGTTTTCACGCTTGGGCCGGACCCTGTAGGTGTGGCCTTCGTCGAGGGCCTGCAGGCGCGCGTAGGCTTCCTTGAAGCGATCTGGATCCATGGCTCATTCTCCTGGCGGTGAGCGTCGACTCGAGGTGTCCGATCTACAGAGCGAGAGGTGCTCGACAAGGGATTGTGTCACCGGCCGGTCGAAGAGAGGCGCGAGAGGCGCAGAGCCTCAGGGATTGGCCGCCGGAGCTTCGGCCTCGGCGCGGCGGCCGATCTCGAGTACGTGCTCCGTGAGCGCGGCCAACTCGTCGTGCTCGAGCTTGTGGTCGAAACCGGGCATGGCGCCGAATCCCTGTCGGAGGATGCGGTAGACCGGGCCGCTTCGACCGCCGCGAACGAGCGCCGAACCCTGGAGGTCGAGGCCCGGGTAGAAGTCGTTGCGCTGCGGGTCGCCCAGGCCCTCAGAGCCGTGGCACTCGGCGCAGTGCGCCACGTAGAGCTCGTCTCCCTGAGGAACGTCGACGCAGGCGACGCAAAAACACAAGGCCAGAGCAACGACTAGGACGGACGGCCTCTGAGGATTCGAGAGACGGGCTGTACTCGGGTCAGTCCGACTGACCCTGGCCGTAGAGGACGACCACATCATGAGCCCAGGACGCGCTGTCCGTCGTCAGTCTTGCGAGACTCTTCGCTCGTTCGCCAGATCTCGCGGCCCTTGCGGGCGAGATTGCGCTCGTTGTCGAACGTGAGTCGTTCGATTCCCTCGTCCCAAGCGAACCAGGATGCCCCTGTGACTTCTTCACGAGAGTAGTCCGCCGTGGTGCCGCCTTTGTAGGCAAACAGGAAGTAGTCGACGCGTTTGCGAATGCGTTGGCCACCTTGTCCCCCGAAACGGATGAGCAGGTGGCCGATGGGAGCGATGGCCTCTCCGTCGATTCCGGTCTCTTCGAGGACCTCGCGATGAGCGGCGTCGAGTACCGACTCACCTTCTTCCAGGTGGCCTTTGGGCAACTGCCAACGGCGACCCCCGTCGAGCTCTATGAGCAGGATCTCTTCACCCCGAACGACCAACCCTCCAGCGGAGTGTTGATCGTAGTCCTCTTCCGAGTCCCGGACTTGCTGACGATCGCACACGGTCTTAGTTGGCAGCCTGGTCGGTCTCGGTCCAGTTGGGCAGGTTGTCCGGGTCGATCCCGATTCGTTGAAGCGCGGTTTCCCACATGAGTTGGGACTCGATGGAGAAGAGCAGGTCCTCGTCGACCGGCGCCGTCAGCCAGTCGTGACGAGAGACTTCCGCAGCGAGCTGCCCAGGCGTCCAGCCGGCATAGCCGAGCAGCAAACGCATGCCAGCCGGTGGCGAGCTGGCCAACTTGGTGAGCTGCGACAGGTTCTGTGTAATCGAGATCCCAGGGGCGACCTCCGTGGCGTCGTCGGGATTCTGCAGCGCCGGACGGGACGTCGTGGGAAAGAGGACCGTGCCGATCTGGGGCTGGACGGGTCCGCCGAGGAAAGCTGGTAGCTCGGGGCTGCCGTTCCACTCGATTCTGAGGTCCTCGAGGATCTTGCTGACCGTCAGGTCCGTCGGTCGATTGACGACAAATCCGAAGCTGCCCTCCTCCTCGTGACCGATCATGAGGACCACGCTGCGATGGAAGAAAGGGTCCATCACCTGCGGCATTGCCATCAAGAGTTGAGGGGCCTGAAGCCCTGACGAGACCATGCGCCGATCATAGCGGTCTCTCGTGCGGCCCGCCCTGCGTACCAGCAGCGGGCTTGTGACCGCCTGATCCGACCTGGCCTGACCCTGGGTTCTGTGCTCGAGACGGGGTGTGGTCGAGCTCGAACGAGGTTTCGCGACCGGTGGGATCCTCCTAGGATCCGTCGCGACGAGGATCGTCTTTGGAGACGACCAACCAGTTGATCATTGTCAAGGTGATTGAGGTATCGTTGCCGACTCTGCCCGCACTCCAGAGTCGCGGCGATCCCGCCTCCGGCTCTCGACGCGACATTCCTCTTTTTGCTTCGATTTCGCCACGGCGAATCGAGCTCTGCTCCACTGCGAGCTCGGTGTGGGCCTTTCCTCCAGGAGAGATCAATGCACGATACCTTCGAGACACGCTCGACTTTCACCTCTGGCGGCGAGACCTTCGGCTTCTCCAGCCTTCCACGGCTCGCAGCAGCCGGTCACGACATCGAGCGCCTGCCGTTTGCGCTGCGCATCCTCCTCGAGAATCTGTTGCGTCGCGAAGACGGTGCTGTGGTACCCGCCGCCGACGTCGAGGCGCTGTTGGCTTGGGATGCGACCGCTCAGCCCAGCGTCGAGATCGCGTTCATGCCCGCGCGAGTCCTCCTACAGGACTTCACCGGTGTCCCGGCGGTCGCCGATCTCGCCGCCATGCGCGACGCGATGCACCAGATGGGTGGTGATCCCAAGAAGATCAATCCCTTGCAGCCGGCGGAGCTGGTCATCGACCACTCGGTCCAGGTCGACGAGTACGGCAGTGAAGCCGCGCTGCTGCTCAACGCCGAGCGCGAGTTCGAGCGCAACCACGAGCGCTACCTGTTTCTGCGCTGGGGGCAGAGTGCCTTCGAGAATTTCAGGGTCGTACCCCCGGCCACCGGCATCGTCCATCAGGTCAATCTCGAATACCTGGCGCGCGGCGTCATGGTCGCCGAATCCGATGGCAGTCGAATCGCCTACCCCGACACCCTGGTCGGCACGGACTCTCACACCACGATGATCAACGGTCTGGGTGTCCTCGGCTGGGGAGTCGGCGGGATCGAGGCGGAAGCCGCCATGCTGGGCCAGCCCATCTCGATGCTCATTCCGCAGGTCGTCGGGTTCCGCCTCGTTGGCGCGCTCCCCGAAGGCTCGTCAGCCACCGATCTCGTTTTGAGAGTCGTGCAGATGCTGCGAGAGAAGGGTGTCGTCGGCAAGTTCGTCGAGTTCTTCGGCCCAGGTCTGGCCGACCTCCGCCTTGCCGATCGCGCCACCATCGCCAACATGGCTCCCGAGTACGGCGCGACGTGCGGCATCTTCCCGGTCGACGATCTGTCGATCGACTACCTGCGCTTCAGCGGCCGTGACGAGAGCCAGGTGGCGCTGGTCGAGGCGTACATGAAAGAGCAGGGTCTCTTCCACACCTCGGATACGAGAGAGGCCACCTACAGCGACGTTCTGGAGCTGGACCTGTCGACCGTAGAGCCGAGTCTCGCCGGGCCGAAGCGGCCACAGGACCGGATTGCCCTCGGCGACCTCAAGCAGAGTTTTCTGGATCAGCTGGACGGGCTGCGGGGAACGGGTTCGAAGGGCTCGCTGCCGATCGCCGGCCAGGACGACGGTGGCGGTGTCGC